>CAMLSX010000013.1 GCA_946484175.1 uncultured Clostridia bacterium | reverse complement strand
GGTAATCCTCCCGTCAGACCGTTACCCTGTGTAGTCCCTTGTAAACTGTACTTTGTATGAGATCAAAAATTTTCGAAAATCTTCCTGTGTCAATTCGGTTCCCCATTTCACAATAAAATAATCCGAAATCGGACAGTAACGATTATAGTCCGGTTTCGGATTATTGTCAAGCGGCTTGGGCGGATAAAAACAGCAATCCGCGTTTTTTCTGCATGATTTTGCGCAAAATAAAAGCAGCCTTACAGCGATGCTGCAAAACTGCTTTCGCCGGAGCGAAGGGAAAATATTTCGGGTACGCTTGCTGCGAGCTAACTGAACCGCCGCTTCTTTGCGCCTCTTTCTTCTCGCAGAAGAAAGGGCGATAACCTGTTTTCGCCGAGGCGGCAGGGTTTATATAAACAGACAAATCACGCCCACAATGATGGCGATAATACCACCTGCACGCTCTGCCAATAAAGCCATATCCGAAGGTTCTGCATCTTTATAGCGCCAGCCATAGCTTACATACCACATCTTATGGGGAATCGCCACATGAACGATACCCAGCAGAAGCAAAATAAGACCCAAAGTTATGTATGTCCTGGAATGGGTAGGAGTGATTTGCTCATCTAAACGCAATACATCCCACAGAACATCGCCGGCAACATATTTTTTAGGGTCATAATCGTCACTCCATCCGCCACCGCCGCCATATTCTTCCTCGCTCCACCAGTAGGTGGAACCATTCGGATAGGTAACCTCAAAATCCACATGCGTTCCGCTGGCAGACACATCAAAAAGACAAATATAGCCGTCAACCAAGATGGTTTTCTTTTCTAGATCTACCGTGTATTCTTTGCCTTCGTGCTCTACCGTATACACATGAGGAATTTCTTCGCTCGTACAGGCGACCAAAAACCCAAACAGCACCGCCAGCGATAAGAGGATGCCAATAACAAAGCGCGTTTTTACTTTCTTTGTGTTGAAATTCATAGATATACCCCTCCATTAAATTTCTGTTTACCCTCATTATACAAGCTTCCTCAGTCAATCGCAAGAATCAATTATGTAAGACAGCCAAACGGCTGTCCTGTGGTTAGCCTGCCATCTCGGTAAGGCTGTTGGCTGTTTCAAGCATATTTTCGGCAAAAATACCGTAACCCTTTTCGGGCGTGTTAATCAGAACATGGGTGACAGCGCCGACCAGACGGCCGTTTTGTACAATCGGGCTTCCGCTCATACCCTGCACAATACCGCCGGTTTTTTGCAGAAGCTCTTTATCGGTCACCCGGATAATCAGGTTTTTGGTCTGACGGTTTTCATCGTAGTTGACAGATTCAATCACTGCATCATAATATTGAGGCTCGCCGCCGTCAATGGTGGTCAGAATCTGTGCTTCTCCTGCCCGCACTTCCTGTTTCATGGCGATGGGGATGGTTTTTTCCTGCGAAGGGGCTTCAAAAAAGGTACCGTATACGCCGGTTTCCGTGTTGGCGCTCATTTTTCCAACGGCCACATCGCTCGAAAAATAGCCCTGCAATTCACCGGCATTTCCGCGTTTTCCGGGAATCACCCCGCTGATGGTGACCGGGAGAATTTCACCGCTGCCCAAAGGCATCAGCTCATCGGTATCGACGTCACAGATGCCGTGCCCCAGACCGCCAAAGGTGTTGGACTCGGGGTCCCAGAAGGTCAGCGTGCCAATGCCGGACGTGCTGTCGCGAACCCAGAGGCCCCCTTTATACAGGCCGTCTGTTTCACTGAAAGCGGGCTGTAAAACTGCGGTAAAGTCTTCTCCGCCGCGCTGTGCTTCAATCGAGACGGGTTTTCCGGCGCTTGCTTCAAAAATTTCGGCAAGCTCGCTGTTTTGAGAGACTTCCTGCCCATTCACCTTGTAGATCACGTCCCCGATTTTCAGCCCGGCTTCGGAGGCGGGATTGGTGCTTTTCCCGTTGGAAGTGATATCGGCAGTGCCAACCACGACAACGCCTTTGGCTTCCATGCGGATACCAAAGGGGATTCCGGAAACCGCCGCATAGGGCTGTTCAATCGATTTCAGCGAAACTTTTTTGATGGGAATCACGCCGAGCAGGCGAACCTCTGCCTCGTGCGGCGAGCTGGAAGAAGCCGAAACGCTTTTTTCTTTTTCAGAGCGGCTTTCTGCAACCTGATACCAGCTTTGCGAAATCGAAATGCCGGAATCCTCGGTTACTCGAAGAGAGTTGGGGGAGACATGATAGGCTACCGCCCCGGCCGCCCCGATGCACAGGCACACAGCGGCTGCTGCTGCCGAAAGAACTTGAAAGGATTTTCGAAAAAGGGCCTTCCGGCTTGAAAGCTTTTTTTTCGAATACAATTTTTCACCTCCCTTCCAGATTACTGTTTCCCGGGCGGAGGCGAATATTTTTCCAATTGGGCGTAATTGCTGCCAACCTGTCAGCGGATTTTTGAAAACACAAATTTTTCAGGCGTTATTGGGCTAGAATGATTCATACGATTCCCATCGATGCACGATTTCGCCGGTTTCCAGATTGCGTATAGTATTGAAAACGGCTGTCTGATTTTTCCAAAGTTCAAAATCGATATGAAAATGCCCGAAAAACCAGCGGTCATACGAGACGCTGGCACAAATCTGGTCGAGGAACGCCGTGAGCGGGAATTCCTCTACCACATTGCCCTTGATGCCGAATCGATACAGCGTAGACAGAAAGTAGACGCTGGCGGCCGGAGCGGTGTGGGTAACGATGATGTCCACACGGTTTTCGTGCTGTTTCAGGTTCCGCTTTGCGTTTTCATATTCCTGTGCAGAAGGCATTTCCTGCGGCCACCATGAAACGCCTTCCACACGGCGGTATTTATCGAGAGAATAGCCTCCGCCAAACGCGAAGACGCTTTTCTGCCCAATGGTGTAGAGCTCGCCGCGCATGAGGTGCAAAAGGTTGCTGCGAAGGACATGCACGCGGCCTCCGTTCCATCCCTCAACGGGGTACTTTTCCAGTTTTTCAAAATTACAGTGGTTCCCGTCGCAGAAAAGAACCGTATAGGGCTGGTTTTGCAGCCAGTCAAAAAATTGCTCTTCACTGCCCTGCGGCCCATTCCAGAACCCGACGCCAAAATCCCCGGCAATGATGATGGTATCGCCGGGCTGCAGAATGGGGTGAATTTCTGCCATCCATTTGTTCTGGTCCCCGTGGGTATCTCCTGTGATGTACAGCATATTGGTAAACTCCGTCCTCTCCAGTAAAAATCAATTTATTTTTTAACGCGATGCGAAGCGGGGCGCTCTGTTTTGTCTTTAGTCTATCACGCCGCAGCCTCTCCGTCTCCCTTTGTTTACAAAGGGGAAGGGAGAGCGGCGGACTCTGTATCTGTATCTGTGTCTGTATCTGTGTCTGTATCTGTTTCTGTTTCAGTATCTGTATCTGTATCGGCTTTTTTCGGTTCGTTTCGGTTTTTCAAAAACCCAGTGGGTTTTTTCGGTTTTTTTGGGTTTTTGGAAAAGCGATATAGTATGCGCCCGAAAAAAGAAGCTCAAACAAAAACAGCAGCGAAGGCTTGTACCATCGCTGCTGTTAAAATTTCAGTTCATTACTTTTTCAGGTGCTTCTTGGTTTTGAAGAAGAGATTCTTCAAAGAACCGGCGCCGCGTCTGCAATATGCCGGGATGTACCGGTGGTTCAGCTTGAACAGCAGGAACGCCATACCGGAGAGGACCACTACCACAGCAGCCGTAACAGAAACTGCCATTGTCATGTTGACCGGGGAAACTTCTTCCACTTCGGGAATCACAGCGGCCTTTACTTTCGGCATGCTCTTCTGCTCCAGCGGAACGGTTTCCATCAGCAGAGATTGAGCCATCAGGCTGCCCTGATCGTCGGCGGCCTCTTCGGCGGCCTTTTTCTCGGCAGCTGCTTTTTTCGCAGCCTCTTCCTTGGCCTTCTTTTCAGCAGCTGCTTTCTTTGCAGCTTCCTCTTCGGCCTTTTTCTTTGCCTCTTCTTCAGCCTTCTTCTGGGCCGCTGCTTCTGCGGCAGCCTCTTCTTCGGCCTGCTGTGCAGCTATTGCAGCCTGGCGGTCAGCTTCTTTCTGTGCGTTGGCTGCTGCAATTTCTTCTGCACTGGCAGCAGAACCGCCGTTTGCAATACCGCTGCTGTTAAATGTATAAGTCTTGCCGTCAATGATGCGGGTGCAGTTTACAATGTACTGCCCGTTTTCATAGTAATACCGGTTGCCCTCAAAGGTCTGCCAGCCGGTAGTGGGGTATGTAACGCCAGCTACCTTAAACCATTTCTCCCACTTTTTAGAAGAAACATTGTGATAGACGATTCCGCTGGATTCATCGCGGGCATCCACTGCCATGCCGCCGCCGACATAAATACCGACGTGGCCGGGCTGCCACAGCCCCAGTCCATGGATTCTGGGAATCCCGTTGCTCACCAAACCGGATTCAGAAGAAGAACCAAGCAGGTCGGTGCGGACACCGCCCACTCCTTTATAAGTTACAAACAAACCGGAGCAATCCACCGCGCCGGGAGTAGAACCGCCATATACATAAGACCAGTTCTCATAATATGCTGTCATCGCATGTTCCGCCAAACCAACGCCGGTTGCGCCGCTTGCGGCAGATGCCGTGATGCCACCTGTTACAATTGCTGTCAGGGCCACGACTGTACTGGTAATAAGGGCCAACGCCTTCTTTATCATGGGAAAAACCGTCCTTCCTGCAACTTTTTGATACTGTATTTTGACTGCCTTTTACTTTCTATCATTACAAATCCATTACAAAAGGTAACAAATTGGTTACAGTGTATCACAGAATCAGGAAACATGCAAGCCCTAAACCCTGTTTTTTAAAAAAAATTTTTGAAAAAACGGCTATTTCATGCGATTTTCTGCAAATGGAACAATTTTCCGGCGCAAAAACAAAAAAAACCGGCTGTTATTTTTCAGCCGGTTTCTTTCGTTTTTGTAACAGAATCGGTTACAAAATTGTCATTATTTTTTTACAGCAATCCGTGCACAATCTCATCCGTATGCATCCCGCGGGAACCCTTTACCAGCACGATGTCCCCGGGCTCTGCCAGAGCTTTCAGGCAGGCGAGGGCAGAGGGGTTGTCCATAAATTCGCGGCAGTCCATCTGCGGGGCAAGCTCTCTGGCGCCAGCTGCAATCTGCTTAGCTTCCTGCCCGATGACAAACAGGATATCCACTTTCCGCTGGGCGCAGCGGCGGCCCACACTGCGGTGTGCCTCGGCAGAAGCTTCACCCAGTTCCAGCATATCGGCCAGAACAGCAATGCGCCGGCCGGAAGCCTTCATGGAGCACAGCACGTCGATGCTGCCGATCATGGAATCAGGGCTGGCGTTGTAGGTGTCGTCAATGACGGTGATGCCGTTGGCTTCATAGCGCTGCTGACGCATGGCCAGCGGGCGGTATTCACGCAGCGCCGCAGCCGCCAGTTCCGGTGCAACGCCTGTATGTTCAGCAGAAGCGATAGCAGCCAGCGCATTGTAAACCATGTGAATCCCGAACGCCGGCACAAATACCGGCAGCCGCAGAGCGCCGTGCACCATCACAAAAGAAGTACCGTTTTCGTCGGCTTCTACCTGCTCAGCGCGGTATTCGCAGTGTTCTCCCAAGCCATAGGAGATGACAGGGAAGGGGGTGTTTCCCTGAACAGAAGCCAGGAACGGGTCGTCCCTATTGATAAACAGCAGGTTTTCCGGCCCGAAGCCGTCAGTGATGTGAAGTTTTTCGTGCAGGATGTTTTCCTGGCTTTTCAGCTGGCCGATGTGGGAAAGGCCGATGTTGGTCATAATCGCCATGGTGGGGTGTGCAATGGCCGAAAGGCGCGCCATCTCACCGAATTCGCTCATACCCATTTCAATCACAGCTGCTTCGTGTTCCGGTGCAAGCTGGAAGATGGTGAGGGGAAGGCCAATCTGGCTGTTCTGGTTGCCCTGTGTGCGCATGGTGTTGTAGCGTGCAGAGAAAGCCAGCGCCACCATTTCTTTGGTAGTGGTTTTTCCCACACTGCCGGTAATGCCGACCATGGGAATCTGGAATTGCGCGCGATACCAGGCAGCTACCTTTTGCAGTGCCTGGCAGGTGTTTTCCACATAAATCCAGGGGTGAGAATCCTCTGCCGGAGCGTTGCGGTATTGGGTGAAAGTACCCGCTGCGCCGGAAGCCAGCGTCGCTTCGATGTAGATATGAGCGTCCGTGCGCTCTCCTTTGATGGGGACAAACAGGCATCCGGAGTGAATTTCCCGGCTGTCGGTGCTGAAAGAGGTAATCTCTGTCTGCGGGTCGCCGCAGAGAAGGATTCCTCCACAGGCTCTGGCGACCTGTTCCGCTGTAAGCTTCATATTATCGATCCTTTCCTGTTAAAATCAAAGGGAGTATGTACTGTGTATCTGTGCACGCTTGTTGCAGTAAGCTGACTGAACCGCCGCGCACAAATTCCCGCAGGGGATTTACAAGCGCGGTGGTTCTGCACCGCTTCCTGCATCGGAACTTCGTGGGGGTTTGAAAAGGGACCAAGCCGGTCCCATTTCCGCTTCTTTGCGCCCTTTCTTCTCGCAGAAGAAAGGGTAACTGCCTGTTCAACGGAAAGTTGGAAGGATTTTAAAGTCTGAACTGCTTCATCCAAACAACTTTTGATTTTTAAATTGTAATTTTGTTGCCACAGCCTGCTCAGGCCGCAGGGGCCCATACTTTCTTCCCAGAAGAAAGTATGCAAAGACTGGCAAGGGGCTTCGCCAGTCTCGCCTGCCGGCTCGGTCGGTGTTCAACGTTTGCCACTGGCAAACAACACCCCTTGACCCCCGCGGCTTGCTCCGCGACGCGCCAGAGTGAGCAAAGCTCAGTGGCGGTCGAAGGCGGCACCGCGTGAACTGGTGACCACGGAGCAGATTGTTTTGGGCACGCTCCGCTGCGAGCTGACTGAACCGCCGCGCACAAATTCCCGCAGGGAATTTACAAGCGCGGTGGTTCCGCACCGCTTCCTGCACCGGAACTTCGTGGGGGTTTGCAAAGGAACCAAGACGGTCCCTTTGCCGCTTCTTTGCGCCTCTTTCTTCTCGCAGAAGAAAGGGCAGCCCCATGCCTTCGCCGAGGTTGGCGAAAAGCTCCCTCTTATTTCATCTCTTTCAGAAGCTCGGCGATGACTACACGCTCGTCGAAGGGATGCTTCACGCCTTCAATCTCCTGATAATCTTCGTGTCCCTTGCCGGCCAGCACGACAATATCGCCGTCCTGTGCGTTTTCCAGGCACCAACGGATGGCCTCGCGGCGATCGGGAATCTCGATGTATTTGCCGTCGGTTTTGGCAAGGCCGGTTTTGATGTCGTTCAGAATATCCAGCACGTTTTCAAAGCGGGAATTGTCGGCCGTGATAACCGAAAGGTCGGCCATGCGCCCGCTGACTTCGCCCATTTCATAGCGGCGGATTTTGGGGCGGTTCCCGCCTGCGCCGAACAGGCAGATGAGCCGTTTGGGCTGGTATTCCCGCAGTGTTTCCAGAATGCTTTCCATGCTCACCGCGTTGTGGGCGTAGTCGATGAGCAGCGTGTAATTGCCGGGAACTTTCACCGGCTCCACGCGGCCCTTTACCTTTACCACGTCCAGACCCTTCTGCATGGCTTCCTGTGCAATGCCCAGATAATGGCATACCGCAATAGCGCCCAGCGCGTTGTAAGCGTTGAACTTGCCGGGAATATCCACATCCACCGGGAAATCCATTTCTCCCTTTACATCAAAATGCACGCCCAAGTAGCCCGGACGGGAGATCAGATGGTCATTTTCTGCACGCAGCTGTGCTTCTTCGGAAAAGCCGTAGGTCTTGATTTCGCAGGTGTGCCCCTCGATAATGCCCTGCCAGCTGGGATCGTCGATGTTGATAATACCGGTGCGGCACTGGCGGAACAGCATGGCTTTGCAGCGGCGGTATTCGTCCATGTCGGCGTGCTCGTCGCCGCCGATGTGGTCGGGTGAGAAGTTGGTAAACAGACCCACCTCAAAGGTAAAGCCAGAAACCCGGTGCGCTTTCAGACCGATAGAAGAAGCTTCAATCACGCAGTACTCGCAGCCCGCATCCGCCATTTCGCGGAAAATGCGCTGTACCTCATAGGATTCCGGGGTGGTGTTGGCGGTAGCGGTCACCTTGTCGCCGATGACTGCACCGATGGTGCCGATCAGGCCGGTTTTGTGTCCGGCTGCTTCCAGAATCGAGCGGATCATATAGGAAGAGGTGGTTTTGCCCTTGGTGCCGGTAATGCCGATGACCTTCATCTCACGGGCGGGGTGGCCGAACCATGCAGCGCTGAGTGCTGCCAGCGCATACCGGGTGTCGGGAACGATGACGGCCGGCGCGCCGCAGTCTACCGCTTCCTCGGCAATAATCACCGCTGCACCGTCTTTGGCGGCCTGTGCGGCAAACTGGTGACCGTCGGCACGGGCGCCGCGCAGACAGACGAAAGCACAGCCGGGAATCACCTTCCGGGAATCATACACCACACCGGTGATATCAGTTTCGGGAGAAAGGGTTTCCGGCAGGGTACACGGAAGACCTTCGAGCAGAGTTTCTATACGCATTGCAATTCCTCCTGAATGGATAATGTCAGAATAAGCGAAAAAGGCCGGCAGCAGTCATTTTCTTTTTTGATGATACTCTCTTGAGAAAGTTCTGTCAAATTTGAGAAGAATCGCACGGCCAACAAAATTATATCATAAAAGCAGCCAAAAAGCAGAAAAATTTTGACGCAAACAAGCAAAAAGCGGACGTCCCGCCGGTTGGCAGGAGCGTCCGCCGAATGGTTGATTCAGTAGAGGATTGCGCCATACTTGGCGGCCAGAGGGGAGAGCACCTCTTCCTCCAGCTCACAATCGCTGTCGATAATCAGCCGGCCGGGGAAATACCGCAGCGCGGCTTCCAACACCGGCAGGCTGTCGGTCTGCACGGCGATGGGCTGACGGGTCATCACGGCCTCTTTTGCCAGCCACTGGGCGTCGTCAGGGGTCTCAATGCGCACCAGTGTCGCATTGGCCACCTCGTCATCGATATCGATCAGGTCTTCAGCCAGTCCGCCGTCGCAGTCCATGGCCTCGCTGAGGATGATATCTTCACCCAGGAAGAACGCCTCCGATTCAATGGCAGCGGCATAGTTGTCCGCGTCTTCATAGAAATCCCCGGGGATTTCCCGGTTCAAATCCAGCTTGGAAAGCACCTGCATCTGCTTGGACAGCAGCCCGGTTCCGCCAATCAGCGGGATGCCTGCATCCAGCATGGCAGAGCACTGCTCGGCGAAAACTTCCGGCGCAAGCGGGACACCGCGTTCATCCTCGGCTTCCGGCAGTGCCAGCAGCGGAATACTGGCGTGCGGCAGCACCTCTTCCAGCATTTCACGCATATCTTCCGGCGGAAGATTGCCTTCCAGCCCCACTGCGTCTGCGCCCATCGCCTGCAAAACGATGACGGCGGGCAGCAGCGTGCCGCCTGCAAGGGTTTTCCCGGAGGAATCCACTGTCAGAGAAGCGAGCACCGGCAGCTTTTTGCGCTTGGCGGCCAGCATGGCAGCCCGCAGGTCAGAGAGGCACTGGTGCCCCGACAGGAATAGGAAATCCGCCCCAGCCTTGACCAGTTCATGCACCTGCGCGCGGTACAGCTCATAGATATCATCGAAATCCTCTTCGCCCAGCGGCGGGACAAACCGGCCCGTGGGGCCCAGCATACCGCCGACAGGCAGCCCCAGCGGCGCAGCGGCTTCTTTTGCCAGCCGCATCAGCTCCAGGTTCAGCTGCTTCATGGAATCTTCCTGCCCAAAAGCAGAAAGCGCGGCAGCGTTGCCGCCGGCGGTGGGAGCCAGCAGCAGAGAAGCGCCGCTGTCACGCGCCAGCGCAAAGGCTTGTGAAAGCACTTCCGGATGGCGGCAATACCACTCCTCCGGGCATTCCCCGGGCGGCACCTGCTGCATCAAAGAAGCAGACGGCGCAGCGATGATGGCGGGCAGAGAAAACGGGAAACTCATGGCAGTATCCTTTCTTGCAATCACTCACATGCTCTCGGGAACCGTGATCTTCAAAAGGTTCAGCACGTTGGCAATCACGGTTTTCGCTGCCAGACACAGGGTCAGACGGGCAGCGCACAGGCCGTCCTCCACGCCCTTGACGCGGCAGGAATTGTAGAACTTGTGGAACAGGGTAGCGGCGGTAATCACATACCGGGTGATACGAGCCGGGTCATAATCACGTGCTGCGCCGATGATTTCATCGGTGTAAGCGGAGAGATGGCGAATCAGCTCTACCTCTTCGGGGGCGGTCAGCAGGGCCAGCTCTTCATCGGTGCACTCTCTGGGGGTAATGCCGTCGGCAGCCAGCGCCTTCAGGATGCTGCAAATACGGGCATGTGCATACTGTACATAGTATACCGGGTTCTGGGAATCCTGCTGAATCGCCAGATCCAGGTCGAAGTCCATCTGGGAATTGGCCTCGCGCATATTGAAGAGGAAACGTGCTGCATCCACCGGCACCTCGTCCAGCAGGTCAGAAAGCTGGATGGCCTTGCCGGTACGCTTGCTCATCCGCACAATCTCGCCGCCGCGCACCAGCTTTACCAGCTGCATCAGCACAACGTCCAGCTTTTCGCCGTCCAGGCCGATGGCGTCCATAGCGCCCTTCATACGGGCCACATGGCCGTGGTGGTCAGCGCCCCAGATATCGATGCAGCGGTCAAAACCGCGGTCAAATTTATTCTTATGATAGGCGATGTCGGCAGTCATGTAGGTGGGGTTGCCGTTCTGGCGCACCAGCACCTCGTCCTTGGACTGCTCGTCGTCCTTGGTCTTTACCTTGGCGTATTTGGCGGTGAAGTCAGCGCCCTTGTACCAGATAGCGCCTTCCTGCTCGTAGGTCAGGCCCTTTTCGGTCAGCAGGTCAACAATCGCCTTGACTTCTCCGTCGGCATGCAGGCGGCTTTCGAGGAACCACTCGTCGTATTCAATGCGGTATTTCTTCATGTCTGCCTTCATCTTGGCGATGTTCTGGGGCAGAGCGAAGGAAACCAGCGCATGACGGCGCTCTTCCTCGGTCTTGCTCATCAGCTCGTCACCGTGAATGTCGGCGTAAGCCTTGGCAAAATCGGCGATGTACTCGCCGTGATAGCTGTCCTCGGGCAGCTCGGGGGCATTTTCGCCGGCAAAAAGCTGCTGATAGCGGATGCTCAGGGACAGGCCGAACTTTTCAATCTGGTTGCCTGCGTCATTGACGTAGAATTCACGCCACACATTGTATCCGGCGGCATCCAGCACAGCGGCCAGACAGTCGCCCAGTGCGCCGCCGCGGGCGTTGCCCATGTGCATGGGGCCGGTGGGGTTGGCGGAAACAAATTCCACCATGATTTTTTTGCCCTGGCCATAATCGCTGCGGCCATAGTCTGCGCCCTTTGCCAAAATATCGCGGAGCACATCGCTCTGGAATTTGGGGCTGAAGAAGAAATTCAAAAAGCCGGGGCCTGCAATTTCCACGCGGTCGAAGTAGGTGGAAGACAGATCCAGATGGGCGGCAATCGCTTCTGCAATCTTGCGGGGAGCAGCGCGGAAAGTCCGTGCGCCGGCCATAGCGGCGTTGCAGGACCAGTCGCCGTGGCTGCGGTCTGCGGGGATTTCCAGGTTAAAAGCGGGGAGCTGGGCCTCGGGCAGTTCGCCGGCCTCGATAGCTTTTTTCATGCTGTTGACAATGGCGGACCGGAGTTCTTCGGTCGCCTGCTGTACCAGTTTGGACATTTATTTTTCGGCCTCCTTGATGGTAATCGAAATTTCGTTGTTGCTGGAAAGGCTGGAGTTGATATCCAGCGTATAGCGCACCTGCAAGCTGCCGCCCTTTTCATTCAGGGTAGAAGCAAAGCTGCTGGTGAATACCCCCACCATCAGCTGGCCATAGCCGGTATCATACTGGCACAGGTGGCGCTTGCCTTTTTCCAGAATCAGGCGGGTAGCGGAATTATCCCGCATCAGCGTGACCTTGTCGTTGTTTTCCACTTTCAAAATCGAAGTCTGATAGCGGTTGGGGTCATCTTCATCGTACTCTTTATAGGCGATATACCAGTGGTCGCCCTTTTGTACATAGGAGCCCAGCGTATCGATGCGAATCTCACCGGTTTCGCCATCAATCTGCTGTTTTCCCACAATAGAAATCATGTAATCTTCCTGCATGCTCAAAACCCTTTTCAAAGAATAAAAATATGGGAACAATGTGCGTCGGGCAGTGTGCAATCGCGTGGCAATTTTCCTGCAAGGAAACTTTCCGAAGCGTCAGAAACAAACTGCGTGGACAAAGCTCACAATTTGTACCTGCTTCCCCGCGAACATACGGATTCCAAAGGGACTTAGTCCCTTTGGCGAGGGGAAAGGGGGCGAGGAGCCCCCAAAAAACGCTCTCCGCAGAGAGCGGAACTCTTATACCGCAGGGCGCATTTTTGAAAACTGAATTTGAAATCTTCGGGGGACTTATAATTTAAAAGTTGACGCAAGCGTCAACTTCAGGAAGAAAGCCAAGGCTTTCTTCACTTTTCTGCAAGAAAAAAGTTTTTCTTCTTCGTTCCTGAAGTATTTTCCCTCCGCTTTCCCAGCGGAAAAGCGGAATCAGACTATATCAGGAACAGGGCAGGGCCCCTTTTTTCTTGCAAAAGGGGCCCTCTGGAAAAATGTTTCCCCGAAACATTTTTCCATTCACCCACCGAAAATGCGCCCTGCGGCAAAGGAATTTCACCGCCTGCGGGCGGCGACCAAAGGCTCTGCCTTTGGAATCCGCGATTTTTTGAAAAAAATCGAGTAAAATTTTATGGTCGCGGGCCAGCAGCTTCTGCCCCGCGAATTGGGAGCAGAATGTTTCGCGCAATCGTCAATATTTGTCAATATCAATATGAGAAACTTCTCCCTGTACGTCCTGTCCCAGAAAGATTCCCGCGACACTCGAGAAGCCTTCGGTGCGGTCACTGACGTAAAAGTGGCGTTCGCCCGGGGCTGTTTTTTCGGTCAGAAGCTCCATTTCTGCCAGCAGCGCCACACAAAAACGGGCTGCCTCCCGTCCGCTGTTAATCAGCACCACATCTTTTCCCATCACTTCCGAAATCACCGGCGCGATGATGGGGTAGTGTGTACAGCCCAGAATCAGTGTGTCCACATCCGCTTCCTTCATGGGCGCCAGATACCGCTCCACGGTCAGGCGGGTGATGGGGTCGCCCGGCTGTACAAAGCCGCTTTCTACCAGCGGGACAAACAGCGGGCAGTCCTGCCCGAATACCTGCAAATCCGGGTTGATGGCAGCCAGTTCCTTCTGATAAGAACCGCTGCGGACTGTAGCCGTGGTACCCAGTACGCCAATCTTCCCGTTGCGGGTGGCGGTGGCTGCTTCGCGGGCGGTGGGGCGGAGCACCCCCACAAAAGGCACATTCAGCGTGTCGCTGAGCAGTTCCCCTTTTGAGCCGGCCACAGAGCTGACCGTGCCGCAGGCAGCCAGAATCATCTTCACATCTTTTGACTGCAAAAATGCCATGTCCTGCCGCGCATATTTTACAATGGTTTCCCGGCTGCGGGTACCATAAGGTACCCGCCCGGTATCTCCAAAATAAACAATGTCTTCATTCGGAAGCAGCTTTGACAGCGCCTTGAACGCCGTCAGCCCTCCCAAACCGGAATCAAAAACGCCGATGGGGCGGTTATCCATGATTGCAACCAATCCTTTCCTGTCAAAACAGGGCTTATTCCTGTACGCCCGCTGCCTTCATGGCATAGCCAATCAGACGGTCCATCAGCTCTTTGCCCGGAACGCCGCAGGCTTCCCACAGCTTGGGATACATACTGATAGAGGTGAAGCCCGGCAGGGTGTTCAGCTCGTTGAGCAGCACTTTGCCGTCAGACTTGCGCACAAAGAAGTCCACGCGAGCCAGGCCCTTGCAGCCCAGCATCCGGTATGCACGCACAGCGGTTTTGCGAATCTCCTCTGCGGTTGCCTCGGGCAGCCGTGCGGGGATATACAGCTGAGAAGTGCCGTTCTTGTATTTGTCGTCATAGTCGTAGAACTCAGCGGAAGCGCCGATTTCACCGACAATAGAAGCCTCGGGATATTCATTGCCCAAAACTGCACATTCCACTTCCTGGCCGGCAATGCCTTCTTCCACCACGATTTTGCTGTCTTCACGGGCAGCCTTTGCCACCGCTTCATCCAGCTCATCGATGGAGTTGACCTTGCTCACGCCGACAGAAGAACCGGCGTTGGCGGGCTTGACGAACACCGGGAAATCAAGGCGCTGTGCAATCTTGTTTTTAATCACATCGGCGGCAGCCTCATAGCGGTGCGCGAAGAACCACAGATAGTGGGCCTGCTCAATGCCTGCATTGGTCAGCAGGGAGTGTGCTATCGCCTTATCCATGCAGATTGCCGAAGAGAGGGTGTCGCAGCCCACATAGGGAATCCCGCTCAAAGCGAACAGGCCCTGCATGGTGCCGTCTTCACCGTTCTTGCCGTGCAGCACGGGCACAATCACATCGATGGGAAGCACCTGGATGCCATCGCCGCCCAGCACCACGATTCCGCGGGTCACGCGGTCAGGGCTGAGGAATGCGGGCTTGCAGCCGGGGTCGCGCTCCCAGCTTCCGTCCGGCAGAGCATCCACCGGGCCGGGATACAGCAGCCATCGGCCATCTTTGGTAATGCCCAGCGCAGTTACATTATATTTTTCCTCATCCAGCTGTCGCAGAATATAGCTGGCAGACATGAGGGAGACTTCATGTTCCGAAGAACACCCGCCGAAAAGTACGGCAACATTCTTTTTCATAAGAAAATCCACAACCTTTCTTTTTCTTCAAATGGTCGCTTTTCTGAAATTTAATCATACCACACGCAGGCCGCAGACGCAACCGACAGAATGGCAAAAACAGATGCAGAGAGGAACTTTTTTCTGATAAAGACGCTTGTCTGGTGCAGAATTCCGATGAATACTTGCTTTCTATGGGGGGCAAGGGTATAATCAAAAGCAGAATACCGGTTTTCCGGCGAACGAAGGGAAAGGGGCGCTTCACTTGGCAAAGATCACCTCGGTCATTGACGAAAAGCTGCTGAAATTTATTGTGGTGGGGGTTATCAATACGCTGGTCGGTATGGCCATCATGTTCGGGCTGTACAACCTGGCGCATTGCTCCTACTGGGTATCTTCTGCGGCAAATTATATTCTCACCAGCATCCTCAGCTATTTTCTGAACAAATATTTCACCTTCCAGAATAAAGAAAAATCCGCGCGCCAGGTGGTGCGATTTGTCATCAACATCGCGGTTTGCTATTTAATCGCCTATGGCGTGGCAAAACCGCTCACCTTTGCAGTGCTGGGCGGTTTCGGCGAGCAGGTACAGACCAACGTTGCCATGCTGGCCGGTATGTGCTTCTTTACCGCTCTGAATTATCTGGGGCAGCGCTTTTTCGCTTTCAAGACGGAAAAGGAATCCGCCTAAAAGAAGTTTAATAGTGACAAAGCCGTCAAAGTGTTGTATAATTAAGGATATCTCTGAAAAAACAGCGGTTTTCACCGCTTTGTGGAATCAATAATATGGAGTGATCATTTTGGATTTTAAGGCCTTTGACCTGATTGTAGAAAAATTGACCCCTGTTCTTCAGCTGCAGGAATTCAACGCTCCCGAGCCGTATGATATGGAAAACGGCAAGGCAGTGGTGTTTACAGCCGGCAATCTGGCATACGGGGTGTTTTACAATGTCAAAACCAAGCGTTTTGATCTGAAAAGCGCTACCCTGCAGGAAGGGAAGGAGCCTACATGGCGCAGCCTTTCCACCTGGATGTTCGACCCGGAGACCGACGTGCTGTCCGATGCCGAATCCATCGCCAACGACTTTGTCGAGACGGTAGAAGGCTCCAAGCGTGTGGAGATGGTGCGTCAGAACAAAAAGCGCAACAAAAAAGAAGACGGTACCCTGAATGCCGACCCGCAGTTCCTGTTCAACCGGCTGATGGGCGTGTTCCCGGAGCTGCGCGACGAAATGGCAGAAGAGCGCATTCATTATGGCCGTATCCGCTTCTTCACCTTTGCAAAAGAAAAAATTGCGCCGAAGGTGGAGCGTCTTTCCTGCGATTATCCCGGCAGCGAGCCGTTTGAGAAGATGTGTTCGGTGTTTAACGACATGTATGCCAATGCAGACATGGACGCACGTTCTGTGATTACCGCTGCGATCCTGAATGAAATCAACGATACAGCTTATGGGAACATCCGTGAAAAGCTGAGCGAAGATCTCGGAAAGATCTATAAATTCAGCCGCAAGTACCGCGGAAAGCAGGTCAAGCCGGAAAAGAAGAAAAAAGAGAAAAAAGTGGTTGCACGCAGCCTGAATGAAATGAAATAAGAAAAAAGCTTCTGCCGAGAATAGATGGCAGAAGCTTTTTTGATTATATGCTGTTGCACAACACAGAAATTCTTTGCAGGTGCGGTTATCAACCGCCCGAAATATTTTTCCGATGCCCCGGCGAGAGCGGGGGATTGCCCTTTCTTCTGCGAGAAGAAAGGGGCACAAAGAAGCGGCAAAGGAACCGTCTTGGTTCCTTTGCGATCTTCCACGAAGTTCCGATGCAGGAAACGACGCGGAACCACCGCGCTTGTAAATTCCCTGCGGGAATTTGTGCGCGGCGGTTCAGTCAGCTCACAGCAGGTGTGACCAAAACAATCCGTTCTGTGGTCACCAGATCACACGGCACCGCCTTCGACCGCCACTGAGCTTTGCTCACTCTGGCGCGTCGCGGAGCAAACTGCGGGGGTCAAGGGGGCTATGGCTCCCTCTCTGAGGGAGCTGTCTGCGTAAGCAGACTGAGGGAGTTTCCCGCCGCTTATCATCGGCGCAGCCGCGCCGGTGATTGCAGGTTCCAGAATTTCCGGAACAAAAAACACGTGAGCAAAGCCATCAACACGCCCAGAATCGCGCCGCACAGCACGTCGCTGGGATAGTGAACAAAAAGGAAGAGGCGCGAAAAAGCAATACAGGATGCCAGAATCAGCGCGGGGATTCCAAAACTGCGGCGGCATTTCAGCAGCACCACAGCGGCAGAAAAAGAAGAGGCCGTGTGTCCCGAAGGGAACGAAAAAGAACTGGGTGCTTCAATCAGCAGCTCCAATTCGGGGAAATGGTGGAACGGACGCAGCCGCTCGAACACTTCTTTTAGCAAAAGCTCGCCGGCAACCGCTGTCAGCAGCATCGCGCACAGCATGGTCACGCCCCATTTGCGGTATTTGCGGCTAATCAGCAGCAAAACGGCAATCACCAGCCAGATCAATCCTTTATCGCCCAGAAAGGTGACAGCCGGAAAAAACCAGTCTGTAAAAGGGTTATGCAGGTTTTCCTGTATCCACAGCAGAATCGCAGTATCCAAAAGATGACAACTCCTTTCCCAATTGTTTTCAGTATACCAGATTTCCGCGCCGGTTTGATTTCGGAATCGTTAATTTTCAATGTAAACGCCCCTCTTTTCGGTAAAATCCGGAGAGGGGCGCTTTTTGCGTGTCCCGTCATACCCCAGCCCATTTCGGCATACGCTGAGAAAGAAGGTATCCCCAAAAGAAAGGCGTGGTGGAAGAAATGGAATGGCAGACCGTGCAGAAAGAAGAAGCCCTTCGCCAGCTGCACAGCAGCATCCGGGAAGGCCTTACCCAGGAACAGGCCCGGCGAAGGCTGCAAAAATATGGGCGCAACTGTTTGGCAGAAAAGAAAAAGCGGGGCTTCCTGCTGCGCTTTCTGGCACAATTTCAGGATTTTATGGTCCTGATTTTGCTGGGCGCGGCGGTTGTCTCGTTTATCACTTCCCGTGTGCAGGGGGACAGCGATTATATCGACGCAATTATCATTCTGGTCATTGTGGTGGTCAATGCGATTACCGGTGTGATACAGGAGAGCCGTGCGGAACGCGCCATTGAAGCGCTGAAACAGCTTTCTTCCCCGCATGCGCATGTGATGCGCGGGGGCAGATTGCAAAGCATCGACAGTACGCTGCTGGTTCCGGGAGATATCGTGCAGCTGGAAACCGGAGACCTCGTCCCGGCAGATTTGCGGATTCTGGAAAGCACCCGCTGCCGCGCCGAAGAATCAGCCCTGACGGGGGAATCTGTTCCCGCCGAAAAAGACGCGGCGTTTTTGTGCAAAGCAGGCGCAGCGCTGGGCGACCAGAAAAACATGCTGTTCAGCGGAACCAGCATCGTGGATGGCCGGGCGCTGGGAATCGTGGTGCGCACCGGGATGAAGACCCAGATGGGGCATGTAGCTGGGATGATCGCACAGGAAGAAGCCCCGGAAACCCCGCTGCAAAAAAAGCTCTCGCATACCGGAAAGGTTTTGGGGGCAGCTGCACTGGCAATCTGTGCCCTGATTTTTGTGCTGGGACTTTTCCAGCAGATTGAGCCGCTGGAAATGTTCATGATCTCTGTCAGCTTGGCGGTTGCCGCCATCCCCGAGGGGCTTCCGGCAGTTGTCACAATCGTGCTGGCGATGGGCGTGCGACGCATGGCTGCACAGCGCGCCATTGTCCGGCGGCTTCCGGCAGTCGAAACGCTGGGCAGTGCAACCGTCATCTGTTCCGATAAAACCGGAACCCTCACCTGCAACCGCATGACGGTGACCCGCCTGAGTGATGGCACAGGTTCCGTGTCAGTGAAATCCCCGCAGGGAAGGGAGATGCTTGAACTGGCCTCTCTTTGCACGAATTGCCGTACACAGGGGAAGAAGATTCTGGGGGAGCCCACCGAAACGGCGCTGGTAGCCGCCTGCCCGGTTTCGCTTGAAGAACTGGCGCGCCGCTTCCCCAGAATCGGGGAAATCCCCTTTTCCTCTTCGAGAAAACGAATGTCCACCTTCCATCGTCTGCCCACAGGCGGATGTCGGATTATTGTAAAAGGTGCGCCCGACCTGCTGCTGGAACGGTGTGACCGGATTCGCACGCCGGGCGGAGAGCGCCTTTTAACACAGGAAGACCGCCGGAATATCCGAAAACAAAATGAGTCGATGGCAGGAGAAGCGCTGCGCGTTCTGGGGGTTGCCTTTCGCGACGACGCAGGCGTCCCGGCAGAAGAGAATGCAGAGCGCGGGCTGATCTTCTGCGGCCTGATCGGCATGATGGATCCGCCCCGCCCCGAAGCGGAACGCGCAGTGCGCCTTTGCCGCAGCGCCGGAATTCGTGCTGTGATGATTACCGGAGACCATGCCGCAACTGCGGCGGCAGTCGCCCGCAAGTTGGGAATCCTGCATGACGGGGGGAACATTCTGACCGGCCGCCAGTTGGATACCATGGATGAAGCGGCACTTCGCCGGGAAGTGCCGGGCTGTACAGTGTTTGCGCGTGTTTCGCCCGAGCATAAAGTGAAAATCGTGCGGATTTTGCAGCAGCGTGGGGAAGTGGTCGCAATGACCGGCGATGGGGTAAATGACGCTCCGGCGCTGCGTGCAGCCGATATCGGGTGCGCGATGGGCAAAGGCGGCACGGATGTTGCCCGTGCGGCGGCGGATATGGTACTGACAGACGATAACTTTTCCACTATTGTTTCCGCAGTTCGCGAGGGAAGGGTGATTTACAGCAATATCCGCAAGACCATTCATTTTTTGATTTCCTGCAATATTGGTGAAATCCTGCTGGTATTGGCGGCTTTCCTGCTGCATTTGCCCGTGCCGCTGCTGGCAATTCAGCTATTGTGGGTGAACCTGGTGACCGATTCCCTTCCGGCACTGGCGTTGGGGGTGGAGCCGGCAGAAAAAGGCATTATGAATGAAAAGCCGTCTTCGCCAAAAGCGGGGGTATTTTCCGCAGGTACCTGGACGGCGCTGGCGGCAGAAGGCTGCCTGATCGGCGCGCTGGCTTTGCTGGCCTATACCATTGGGCGTGTTTTTTTCGACCCCATTTCGCTGGTGCCCTCTATCGGCCGTACCATGGCGTTTGCGGTTCTCAGCCTGTCGCAGGTGGTGCATACCTATAATATGCGCTCCAACCGCTCGGTTCTATCCATTGGTCTTTTTTCCAATCACCGGCTGAACGGGGCAGCATTGGTATGTATTTTGTTGCAGGTTTCTGTCATTGCATGCCCGCCGCTGGCTGCTGTTTTTCGAACAGTACCGTTAAATTTTGTGCAGTGGGCAATCGTGGCCGCGCTGAGTATTCTGCCTCTTTTCTGTATTGAAATAGAGAAAAGACTGTTTCACAAACATGTTTTATCGTAAGTTTTTTGCGCATTGTTCGAAAATTAGTGTTAATATTTTACACGTTTTTGGATGAAAATCACTTGAATAATTTGAAATAAAAGTGTATGATATAAGCGACGTGAAAAACACACAAACGGAGTGCTGTATTATGGTAGACGTAGTGGCAATCATAAAGACAGAACATCAGACGAAAAGTTATCGGATTTATGGCAGGCATGGTAAAGGCTTTGGAATTGAAGTGATATGGCGCCGCGAGGATGGGAAAGTAGAAAAAGCCCGGACTCCATGTCTTTTCGGATATACTCGAACTTTGATTCAAATGGTGCGCAGCCTTGCGCAGGAACAGGTTCACCCATTGCATCTGCTGGATATCACCGAAAACTGGGTAGTCGAAATGCTTTATGAGAACCATTTCGATGGAGACTGTGTATCCAGATGATTCAATTGACAAAGCCGCCTGAGACTGCTATACTGATAACACAACATCTTGTGTTGCTGCTGTGCCGGATGCCAAAGGTACAGGTTTTGTTTCTTTAAAAAACAAGAATCAGGAAATTCAAGGAGGTTTTTTCAATGGCAAAGTATGTTTGTGATGCATGTGGATATGTGTACGATCCCGCAGTGGGCGATCCCGATAACGGAATTGCTGCCGGTACTGCATTTGAGGACCTTCCCGAGGATTGGGTATGCCCTCTCTGCGGACTTGGCAAGGATTCCTTCAGCGAGGAATAATTCCTATCAAGTAAACAACCAAAAACGCCCCGTCGGCCCTATGGCAGACGAGGCGTTTTTTCTTTTTCGAATAGGAACCAGAGATTTACAGACGCGGCCAGACGGAATCGATTGAAGACTTGACGCGGGCAAACACGGTTTCAGCGGGCAGGCCGTTGAGCGAATGGTCAAAGGGCTCTGCCATCACGGGGCCCTGATAGCCCAGCTGTGTCAGCCCTGTGAAAAAGTCGCCGATGCGCAGGACACCCGTTGCGCCCGGCAAACGGCGGCTGCCGTCCTGCTGCTCTTCCAGCGGCAGATCGGGTGCATCGTTGATATGTGCAACCACTACGTACTTTTCATCGGGAATCTTGCGGAAGTCTTCCAGCTTCTGCTGTGCCATATCCCAGTGCCAGGAATCGATCATGATGCCCACATTTCCCGTACCGATGGCATCCCACAAGTCCAGCAGGCCGTCCAGATTGTGGATAAAGGCGTGCTTGCGGCTGGCTACTGCGCTGGGGGTGCCCACAAATTCCAGACCCAGCATGATGCCGTATTCGCGCAGAATCTCTGCGCATGCCTTCAGACGGCGGGTGTGCAGCTGGAAGTTTTCTTCATAAGTCAGGTCGTCGCTTGCGGGCGAGAGCCAGGTGCAGAACCGGGTCATGCCGAGCTCTGCGCAGAATTTGGCGCTGGGTTCCAGGGCGCGCAGCGTTTCTTCAAAAACGCTTTCTTCCCGACGAAAATCCACCGGCAGGCCGTAACAGGCGGGGGTGAGGTGATACTGTGCCAATACATCGCGCACAGCGCCCGCTCCCTGCTTCATCATAAACGGCTCGATGGCGTACCCTTCAAAACCAGCTGCTGCGGCCATGCGGCAGCCCTCTTCCAAGCCAATAGAAACGCCTACTAATCCGGGAGAAATAGTTTGATACATCTTTGATTTGCCTCCTCCAGCAAAAAATGAGAAGACCGGCCATTCCGGCCTTCTGCCGTCATTATACACGATTTGCAGGAGAATGACATCCCTTTTTCACTGTTTTTTAGGATAGTATAAAAACAAAGTGTTGTTTCTGGAAGATTCACCAATTCATTTTTTGGCTGCCTTTTCTGCCAGCTTTTGCGCCAACGTTTTCCCGCGCTTTTTGTCTGCATAAATGGTTCGCTGTGTGACGATGGTATTTCCCCGCTCAAACATTTCATTGAGCATGGAAAAATAACTTCCGGGCGTTGCGATGGCGTTTACCCGCATAATATCCAGACCCGCTGGGCCGATGATGGAATCCGCCAGCTTGACGCAGTTGGTGTTGATGGCAAAATATTTTCGGAACGGCCCGGAGCTTACCTTATAAATAGAAGCACCAGTGGCTTTGACCAGTTCGCTGGCGGGGTCAGTGCAATCTCCCTTTATCTCCTGACCTTCGCGCTTTTTTTCCAAATCGCTTTTCCACGGTACCAGCACTTCCCGCAGGGATTGCAGCTGCTTTTCTACCACTTCGCGTTCTTTTTGGGTAATATTCAGTCCAAAACCGACCAGCACTTTGTTTTCAAAGGTCAGGCAGTGCCGCACATAGGGGCCAAAAGGCGCGACCGCTACTGTGCCGTCGCTCGCCATGCCGAAAAACCGGTTTGCGTGGTGGTCGTAACAGCCGTAAGAATACACTGTATCATCCAGACAGATATCCACATGCCCCATTCTGCCAAAGCCTTCATCAGAAAGATGAATAAAGACTTCCAGCGGCGGTTTTTTGCCATCCTCTTTGTTCGCTTCACGAATCACGCCGCCTTCTTCCTGATGCGTGACAAAATACCGGTTAAAATCATCGATCAGACGGCTGGGGATGAATGCAGTGATGAACATGGGCAATGAGATCCGCACCCTCCGTTTGATGCGGTCGCCCACCTGGTTGGAGAGGAAAAGCCCGGAAGCAAAATCCAGCAGCAGTACCGCAGAATACAAAATCAGATAAATTCCGGCAATCGTAAACACGGTATGCAGGCGCAGGGAAGGGTTCAGAATCAGTGACACACCAAAAGCCAGCGACAAAAGAGCCGCAAAGCTGTTGCGGAATTTCCCCTCGAGATCTTGTATCCAGCACTGTACCGCAATGGTTCCGCGGGCGATGCCGCTGATAACGAACCACAATCCGAATACCAATGCGGTTGGAAACGCAAACAGCTTGGGATAAATGGCAATCAAAACCGCCAGTGCAATAAACCCGGCGGCGGTCAGCAGCGCAGCAAGCTTTTTCTGTGAGGCAAGCATCTGAAAAAAGCGCGCACCTCCGGCGATCAGCAGCCCGGCAGAAGCGGCAATCTGTAAAAAGCGAAAGGCCAGAGCGCCGTTTACCAGTGTCAGGATACCAAAAGCGAGAAACAGGATTGCCTGTACCAGCTCCAGCCAGGGGGCAGCGGAAGAAAGTATTTTTTTATGAAATGGAAAGTCGAATTTTTTGAGATGTTTCATGAAAGCTCCGCCTTTCTGGAAAAATGGAATGTGCTTCAGCCCGGACGTTTTCCCGGGAAATGTGCATCGTATCGCCGCACCAGTGCCCAAAATTCAGGCGAATGGTCATGGTGCAGGATGTGACACAATTCGTGAATGACCACCGAGTCGATAAATTCCGGCGATTTATCAGCCAGCAGGAATGAGAAATTCAACCGATTTTTTGCCGAACAGCTTCCCCAGCGTTTCCTCGCCTCCGTCACCCCGATTCCCGCAGGCTGAACCCCAATCTGTTCCGCAAAATATGCTACTCTGGGCGTGACCCGCTCCAGCGTGCGCGCTTTTCTCTGCAAAATTTCTTCCGGCGAATAGTCTGGTTCTATCGGTTTTTCGGCCATCTGTTTTTGTTTCTGCAAAATCCACTGCTGCTTGTGCAAAAGGAATTCTTCAATTTTGGCTTTTGACAGCCGCATAGGTGCACGTACCACCAACAAACCCCCGGGTTTTACAGAAATTTCCAGCGTTTTCCGACGACTGCGGATCAGTTGATATTCCATGTCTTTCTCCTTTGCAAAAGCGGCTGATTGATGTATAATAAAGCAGAACTTTCGGACAGATGGATAGTTATGGTTCTTTTTAGTATAACACAATTGCTGAAAAGTACCAATCTTTTTCCAAAGAAGAAGTTTCCGCCGCCCCGGCGAAAGCAAGGGATTGCCCTTTCTTCTCTCCGTGGTCGCCAGTTCACGCGGCGCCGCCTTCGACCGCTATTTCCTACTTCTCTTGTGTAAACGGCGGCTTTGAGTGTAATTTTTTCTGTAGCTTGGACACGTTTCAAACTTACGGAAAACAAAGAAAGCTTACTGCTTTTTTATTCGTGGAGGATTCATAAGGAACCAAGTCGGTTCCTTATGCGAATCTTTGCATACTTTCTTTTCGGAAGAAAGTATGAGCCCGTCGCGGCTTGAGCGACAAAACTGTTGTTTTATCAATATCGGAAATACCATTGCTTGCAATGGTATTCTTCGCGGCACTTGAGCGACAAACTGCATGTTCAATGCATTTGAATTCAAAAGGCCAGCAGCCTTTTGTGGGCAAGTGGTTATCAACTGTCCGAAATATTTTTCCGCTGCCCCGGCGAGAGCGGGGGATTGCCCTTTCTTCTGCGAGAAGAAAGAGGCGCAAAGAAGCGGCAAAGGAACCGCCTTGGTTCCTTTGCGATCTTCCACGAACTGCCACTTCCCTCTTCCTTTGTGAAAACAAAACATTTTGTGTAAACGGCGGCTTTGGGTATGATAGTTTTTGGTTCACACCACTGCGTGTTTAATGCATCTTTTCGGGCGCATCTTTGCGCGTCCAATTTGTTTTTCATTTCATTGGCAAGCTCATATATAATCATATTTATTTTATCAGGAAGAAGTGACCTTTATGAAATCTCTCTATCAGGAACGCCTTGGCCGGGTTCGGCAAAACATGAAGGAACAGGGGTTATCCCAGATCCTTGTCAGCTCTACCGAATCAGTTTTTTACCTCACCGGGCTGTGGATTGTCCCCATGGAACGCCAGCTGGCGCTGTATGTGCATGAAGACGGGCAGTGCGTGCTGTTCGGCAATGACCTGTTCGGAATTACTTCGCTGGAGGGCTGGGAGCTGAAACTCCACAACGACGCAGATGACCCGGTAGCCGATATCGCCAAAACCGTGCGCCCCGGCACATTGGGCATCGACAAAAACTGGCCCAGCCGTTTCCTCATCCGCCTGATGGAACAGCGGCAGGATCTTCGTCCCGTGGTTGGTTCTGCGCCAGTAGATGACGCCCGTAAGCAGAAAGATGCACAGGAAGCACAGGCCATGCGTGAAGCTTCTGCCATTAACGACCGCGTAATGGCACAGGCTGTGAGCGAGCTGCGGGAAGGCGTGACCGAGGCGGAGATGGCCGCCCGTGTAGAAGCACTCTTCCGCGAAAACGGTGCGGAACGTTCCGACGAAGGGCAGTTGGTTTGCTTTGGCCCCAACGGTGCAGACCCGCACCATGCTCCGGAAAACACCGTCCTTCGTCCCGGCGACAGCATTGTGCTGGATATCTTCACGCCGATCAACCGTTACTGGTGTGATATGACCCGCACGGTCTTCTGGAAGGAAGTCAGCGAAGAACAGCGCCGGGTATATGAAACCGTAAAAGCTGCCAACCTTGCCGCAGAAGCCATGATCCGCCCCGGTGTGAAAATGTGCGAAATTGACCGGGCTGCCCGCCAGGTGATCGAAGAGGCCGGTTATGGGCCGTATTTTACCCACCGGCTTGGCCACGGCTGCGGCATCTCCTGCCACGAACCGCCGGATAACAGCGCGGTCAGCGAAGTGATCGCACAGCCCGGCATGGTATTTTCGGTGGAGCCGGGCATTTATCTGCCGGGAAAATTCGGCGTGCGCATCGAAGACCTGGTGCTGGTAACCGAGACCGGCTGTGAAGTGCTTAACGGCTATACAAAGGATTTGCAGGTATTGGGATAACAGAGGGGGAATCAACTTGAAAATCGGACTGGTGCTGGAAGGCGGCGGAATGCGCGGCCTGTATACCGCCGGTGTGCTGGATACCATGATGGCGGAAAACTGGACGCCCGACTATGTGGTTGGCGTTTCTGCCGGAGCCTGTCACGCGGCTTCTTTTGTCAGCGGGCAGCGGGGCAGAGCATACCGAACCAACATGGATTATCTGGGGGACAAACGTTACCTCAGCTTTCAGAATTATCTCAAAACCGGCTCGCTGTTCGGCATGAAGTTTATCTTTGAAACCATCCCCGACCATCTGGATCCCTATGACTATGAAGCGATGCTGGCTTCCCCCATGGAATATGAGATCGGTGTGACCGATGTGGATACGGGAAAACCGGTTTATTATACAAAAAAAGCGCTGTATCACGACTGCACGCTGCTGTCGGCTTCTTCTTCCATCCCGGTATTTTCTCCCATCGTGGTGTATCATGACCATCGGTATTTGGATGGAGGAACCAGCGACCCCATTCCGGTAGAGCGCGCGCTGGAACAGGGCTGTGATTATCTTGTAGCGGTGCTCACCCGCGACCGGCAGTATGTGAAATCCCCCGAGGGCTTCCGATCTGTATACCGCCGGTTTTTCAAAAAATACCCCGGCATGGTGCAGGCACTGGATAACCGCCACGCTGTCTATGCAAAATCCCGCGAGCGGCTGTTTGAGCTGGAAAAAGAGGGGAAGGCCATCGTCATTGCACCGGAAACCCCCATCACCCTGAGCCGCTTTGAAAAAGACCGGGAAAAACTGGACGCACTGTACCGGCAAGGGCAGCAGGAATGCCGAAAGCTTTTTGAATCTGGCCGCCTGCCCAAAACAGAAAGGACGGAAACCGCGTGAAACTGACGCTTTGGGGCCGCGACACGCTGGCGCACGAATCGCTGATTGTGGGAATCATGCTGGCGCTGTCCGGCGGATTTCTGGATACTTATACCTACACGCTCCGGGGCGGGGTTTTCGCCAATGCCCAGACCGGCAATCTGGTTCTGATGGCCGTGAAATTTGCAGACCTGGATTTACTTTCTGCGCTGTATTATTTGATTCCGGTAGCGGCGTTTTTCCTCGGCGTGCTGCTCACCGAAATTATCAAGCGCCGTTTTTCAGAAAAAGCCTTTCTGCGGTGGCAGCATATGGCGCTGCTGTTGGAGATTGTTTTGCTGCTGATTATCGGCTTTGTTCCTCTTTGGGTGCCGGATGCCGTGGTGAATGTGACAATTTCTTTTATCTGTTCTGTACAGGTGCAGAGTTTCCGCAAAACAAAGGGGCTGCCCTATGCCACGACCATGTGTACCGGCAACCTGCGCTCTGCAGCGGACAATTTTTCTGCTTTCCTTTTTAAAAAGGATTCTGAATCACTGAAAAAGTGTTTGCGCTATCTCGTGATTATTGCGATGTTCTGCATCGGGGCAGCGGTAGGGGCGCTTTCTTCCCGCTGGCTGGGTACCGGCGCTGTGTGGATTTGCTGTGTGCTGCTGGGGCTGGTGTTTCTGCTTCTCCTTTTTGACGAAAAGTTTGCAGCGGCATAAAACGCATGGCGCGTATACATATACAATATTCATGCAGTTGAAAGCTGAGTGAATTATCGCACCCAAAGCCGCCGTTTACACAAAACATTTTGTTTTCACAGGGGAAGAGGGAAGTGGCAGTTCGTGGAAGATCGCAAAGGAACCAAGACGGTTCCTTTGCCGCTTCTTTGTGCCTCTTTCTTCTCGCAGAAGAAAGGGCAACTCCCCCAGCGAGGGGTCGTACCATTGGTTGTGCAGACATTTTCAGCCGCAAACGATGAGAGCCTTTCAGGCGCTTTCCGCCAGTTTTTCTGGCAGAAGGCGTTTTTTGACTTTTCTCCGTGATTTTTTGGGACATATCTCCGGAATTTTAAGACAAATTTATAAAACCAGTTGCAAAATCGCGGGATTTGCAGTATCATGATGGTATCAGAGGTTGTCCGTACATATTGAGAGAGCGGATGCGAAAAGGCTTTATTTTCGAGCACTGCCGGACAGCCCTTCACATCATCTGCAAGGAGGAAATTCCGATGAACAACATCCCTCAGGTCAAGCTGGGTATTATCGCCGTCAGCCGTGACTGCTTTGTAATTTCCCTGTCTGAAAGACGCCGCGCCGATATCGTCAAGGCTTATACTGCCAAGGGCGGCGAAATCGTAGAAATCAAGAAAACCGTTGAAAACGAAAAGGATATGCTGGCTGCTGTTGCTGAGGCAAAGGCTGCTGAATGTAATGCATTGGTAGTCTTCCTGGGCAACTTTGGCCCCGAGACTCCCGAAACGCTGATCGCCAAGGAGTTCACCGGCCCCGTTATGTATGTGGCTGCTGCTGAAGAGCATGGCGACGACCTGATCAACGGCCGTGGCGACGCATATTGCGGCATGCTGAACTGCTCCTACAATCTGGGCCTGCGCAAGCTGAAGGCTGTTATCCCCGAGTATCCCGTGGGCACTGCTGACGAGATCGCCGACATGATCGCTGATTTCGTTCCCGTAGCCCGCACCCTGATCGGCCTTTCCAGCCTGAAGATCATCACCTTCGGCCCCCGTCCGCAGGACTTCTTCGCCTGCAATGCACCCATCAAGCCCCTGTATGACCTGGGCGTAGAGGTGCAGGAAAACAGCGAGCTGGATCTGCTGGTGGCTTACCGCGCACATGCAAACGACGAGCGCATCGACGCAGTCGTCAAAGAGATGGCAGACGAGCTGGGCGTAAAGGGCAACCAGTACCCCGACCTGCTGCCCCGTATGGCTCAGTTTGAGCTGACCCTGCTGGATTGGGCAGAGCAGAACAAGGGCGCTCGCGACTATGTCGTGTTCGCTGACAAGTGCTGGCCTGCATTCCCCAGCGAGTTCGGCTTTGAGCCCTGCTATGTCAACTCCCGTCTGGCTGCAAAGGGTATTCCCGTGGCCTGCGAAGTGGACATCTATGGCGCACTGAGCGAGTACATCGGCGCTTGTGTAACTGGCGACGCTGTGACTCTGCTGGATATCAACAACTCTGTGCCCGCCGACCTGTATGAGGCCGACATCAAGGGCAAGTTCAACTATGGCCCCACCGACGTGTTCATGGGCTTCCACTGCGGCAATACCCCCATCTGCAAGCTGTGCGACGACCGCGCTGTCAAGTATCAGCTGATTCAGAACCGTCTGCTGGAGAACGGCGGCGAGCCGGACTTCACCCGCGGCACCCTGGAAGCTGATATTGCTGCCGGCCAGATCACCTTCTTCCGCCTGCAGAGCGCTGCTGACGGCACCCTGCACAGCTACATTGCACAGGGCGAGGTTCTGCCTGTGGCTACCCGTTCCTTCGGCGGTATCGGCATCTTCGCAATTCCCGAGATGGGCCGTTTCTACCGTCATGTGCTGATCGCCAAGCGTTATCCGCACCACGGCGCTGTGGCCTTTGGTCATGTGGGCAAGGCTCTGTACACCATCTTCAACTATCTGGGTGTAGAGGATATCGCCTTCAACCAGCCCAAGGGCATGCTGTACAAGGACGAGAATCCCTTCGCATAAGGTTTATTCTGCACAGATTCATACAAAATCAATGGCGTTTCCCGCAGGCAGCTGCGGGAAACGCCATTTTATTAGCTGGCAAAAAATGTCCCCGCTCTCTCCGGATAAACAGAAAGAGCGGGGATTGTTTTTGTATATCAGTTTTCGTAAGTGCCCAGTTCCAGCGCTTTTTTGAGGAAATAGCAGTAGGTGTCATAATTCACCG
This sequence comes from uncultured Clostridia bacterium, assembly GCA_946484175.1. GTDB lineage: Bacteria > Bacillota > Clostridia > Oscillospirales > Acutalibacteraceae > Heritagella_A. Next base: position 22,194 of record CAMLSX010000013.1, on the reverse strand, counting down.
TGCAGGGGATCGAGTGGTCGCTGTGAACCATATAATTAAAGCCCTGCTTTACCACCGGAATCTTGGTTTCCAGTTCCTTATCAATGACAGCGCGGTCGTTGGTATAAAGCGTGCGCACGTCGATGCCGCCCATAAAGCTGATGCGGTCGCCGTAGAGCTTGTGCAGCTTCAGCAAATCCATGCCTGCTTTGATTTCGATGACCTGCAGGCAGTCGATGCCCGCGTCAATCATATGGGGCAGAAGCGGCTCCACAAAACCGCAGGAATGCATGATCACCGGCAAATCGTGGCTCTTGGCATAATTGATGGTGTAAATATGGGACGGCTGAATCAGGTCACAGTACATCTGCGGGGACATGAAGGGGCTTCCCTTGTATCCCATATCTTCATAGTACCAGATTCCATCCGGATATCCTTCTGCCTCAAAGAGGATTTTTTGCAGCTCTACCGTCAGTTTTGCATAGGTTTCGGCCATGTCAGCCACCCATTCGGGGTCCAGAATCATGCCCATCAGCATATTTTCATGCCCGCACAGGGGGTGGATGCATTCAAACACATTGATACCGCTCCAGACAAAGAAACGGCCTGCATCGGCGGCTTCTTTTTTTGCCTTGCGGTAAGCCCGGTTTCAGCTAAAAACCGGCGGTGAAAGGAAGAGTGGCTCAAACCGGATTGATGAATCAGCGCATCAATGGAAACCGGTTCGGCAAAATGTTCGCGAATATGCTGAATCGCACCGCGTACCGCAGCGGTATTTCCCGTCAGACGCTGGTCTGCGCTTTCGCGAAACAGCTCGGAAAAGAGGAAATACAGGCTGGAACGCACCTGAAAGGCAGAAAGCTCTGCTGGGGAATCCTGATTTTGCAGGATGGTTTCAAACAGCCCCGCAATCAGCTCTTTCTTCGCAGGCGAAAGCTTATCCGGCAGGCTTTCCAGCAGCGGGTTTTCATACCGCTCCTGCGCTTCTTCTGCACAGCCGAACATCAGATTCTGGTTGCGGCTGGTATTGCCCACCATGTCGGCAACCAGCGTATAACATTCATATGGCGGCACGCCCTGCACCACCTGGCCGGGTTTGCGCACGTTGATTTCTCCGGCCGAAAATGGGAGAAATCTCCCATTCACACGAATCCCGCCATCAGAACGGATAAAGTATTCCAGTTCATATTCATACACCGTGCGCTCCACATACGGGGCCAGCGGCAGCGAGTACCCGTTAAAGCGGCTGCACCGCAGCAGGGCGGGGGTCAGATAGGCAGTAGGCAGCTGCACGGGGAAGCCTCCTTTACAAGTCAGCGCATATACCGGCGGAAATTGTTGCGGGTTTTGCGGTACGCAAAGAAATCCTTGATATGCCGGAAAATATCGCCGCCAAAGAACAGCACGATATTGAGCAGAGAGAGAAGAATCGCAACCCGGACCGGCCAGGTGCCCATTACCAGAAGATAAATGTAGAGCAGGGCATCCAGCAGCGCGAGATATTTGATTTTGATAGGGATGATGAAGAACAGCATCACTTTAAAATCGGGGTAAAGTGCCGCAAAGGCAAAAAACAGAGAGAGGTTGATAAACTGGTTGGTAGCATACCCGGTGAACAGGGAACCGAGCAGGCTGCCCAGGTATCCCACCAGATAAAACAGCGTAAAACGCGCGCTGCCCCATTCCCGCTCCAGGCCGTTGCCAATCAGGCAGTAAAAATACAGGCTGAACAGAATCCAGAAGGGGGAAGAGCCCGGCGGCAGAATCAAAAAGGAGATCACACGCCAGACCTGACCGGCGCGAACCAGATTCCAGTCCAGATACAGATATCCCTGAATGTATTCTTCCGGCAGCGCATATTGCAGCAGGAACACCGCCAGCATCATGCCGGAGAGCAGGAACATCAGGTTGGGGATGGCAAACCATCCGATTTTACGTTCCACTTTGTCGAGCCATTTCATGATGATAAAACCTCACTTTCCAAAAATACAAAAGAACCGTCAGTCCTTTTTCTCGATATTGTCAATGTGCTGTTTGATGCGCGTGGCAGCCTGCGACACCCGAATTTGTGCCAGCAGCTCGCGAAATGCTTCGGGATTGCGCAGAGATTTCATGCGCGGGAAGGCGCGGGAAAGACGGCGGTACAGCTTTTGCAGTTTTTGAATCCGCTTGCGGCGGCGCTCTTTCTGTGCGGACTCCAGATATTGATTGCGCAAATCGGCAAGGCCGTCCAGCTCCATCTGACGGTCACCCGCTTCACGGCTGATTTCAACCAGAGCATGGACGGTAATCGCCGTATCGGCAATAAAATAAACCGCCAGCACAATGAACCCGGCCACCAGTACCGGCACGGGCAGGCTGATGAGCCAGCGGCTCACATAAGGATGAATCACTTGTACCATCAATACAGACATCAGGCCAAAAAGCAGTGAATTCCGCAGGCAGATCCGCCCGTTTATGTTCCAGTTCCGTTCAGAATAATCCCACAAACTCAGATGGAAAATCTTTTCCAAAAGGAAGCTGGTCAGATATTCCAGCGCGCTGGTAACGATGGTACTGAATACGAAAAGCTCAATCAGGCTGTTGCGGAACTGGGAGAAAAGCAATAGAACCGCAACTGCACCAAAGCCGTAAATCGGACAGAATGGGCCAGAAAGAAATCCCCGGTTGATAAATTTGCGGGCGGCAATCGAACAGAACGTCGTTTCGCATACCCAGCCGAGAAAGCTGTAAAAAAGGAAAATCGCAAATTGAATCAAAACAAACTGCATGGAACAAAAACCTCGCAATCAAAGCTGTATAAAACACGATGACAAATTGAAAGAATAATCTTTTGTGTATACAGGAAAAATATGGTACAATGAAGAATATATAGAACATACCAAACATTTGGTCTAAAACAGGTATTTTCAAAAATGGAGGATATCATATGAAGCTCAATGAGATTGTGCTGGTGTCGGACATCGACGGCACGCTGATCGACTCTGCATACCGGGTGCCCGAGAGAAACCGTGAAGCCATCCAGCGGTTCCTTTCAAAGGGCGGCGGTTTTTGCATTGCAACAGGCCGTTCGTGGGAGTCGGTTGCCCTTTGCGTCGGCGATTTGCCGGTCAACCGTCCCTGTGTTTTGGCAAACGGGGGCGTACTGTACGATATGCAGCGCCATCAGCCGGTGTCTGTACAGCCGCTTCCGGAAACTGCAAAGGAATACACCCAGCGTTTCATGGAGAAATTCCCGCAGGCCGGCATAGAGGTTTTCACCGCTTCTGATGTATGGATTGTGCGTGAAAATGAAGTCACGCGGGCACACATGCAGCACGAAGGCATCCATTTCCGCACAGGCAGCGCCGAAGAGATTGAAGAACCCTGGTGCAAGGTGCTGGTTGCCATGAAAGAGCAGGCCGAAGCTATCGCGTTTACCGCAAGCTTTGCACACGAAGACGTGCGGTTTGTGGCTTCTTCTGACCGGTATTGGGAGATGCTTCCGGCCAATATCGATAAGGGAACCGGCATTGCACGGCTGGCAGAGGTTTGCGGCTGCACATTGGGGCAGGTAGCCGCCATCGGCGACTATTACAATGACCTGGAAATGCTGCAGGCCGCCGGTATCACAGCTGTGCCGCAAAATGCGCCCGAAGAGATTCGCGTCATGGCGGACGTCGTCGTTTGCAGCTGTAACGATGGCTCGGTAGCGGATTTCATTGAGTATCTGGAAAAACACTATGAAGGCCTGGAAGAATAAGGATGAGAGAATGGGGAAAGAAAATGACAATCAAAAGGAAGAACAGGCGCTGCATCAGCAGACATGTATTTTAATCGCAATCGCCTGCCTGTTCTGTGCAGGGATTTTGCTGTATCAGGTGTTCTTTCAGGGGCCGGTCATTTACCAGAAATCGGGAGAAGACCAACCGGAAACCAGCGTCGTTTCCGACGTCATTTCATCTCCAGAGCCGGATTCAGAGCCGGAACCGTCCGCTTCATCAGATACAGCAGCAACTCTCATCAATTTGAATACCGCCACTGCCGAAGAGCTCGACACGCTTCCCGGAATCGGCCCAGCAAGGGCACAGGCTATCATCAACTATCGCGAAGAGCAGGGAGAATTTTATACCATAGAACAGGTCATGGAAGTGGACGGCATTGGGGAAGGAATTTTCGAGCAGATACGGGAATTCATAACAGTATAATAGCACATTGCCGCTGGGAAGACACGAAAAATTTGTGAATCCTTCGAAAGAAACTTGGCAGCAGTTCATTCGACAAAATACGACAAAGCAGGGAGTTGCCCTTTCTTCCACGAGGAAAAAGGCGCGGCGCTTCAGCCAGCTTGCAGCGGGCGTGCCCGAAACAACCTACTCCGTGGTCGCCAGTTCACACGGCACCGCCTTCGACCGCCACTGAGTTTCCCGCTTCTTTTGTGCAAACGGCGGTTGAGCGTAATTTTTTCTGTAGCTTGGACACGTTTCAGGCTTACAGGAAACGAAGAAAGCTTCCTGCTTTTTTATTCGTGGAGGATTCATAAGGGACCAAGCCGGTCCCTTATGCGAATCTTTGCCTACTTTCTTTTCGGAAGAAAGTAGGGGCCCCTGCGGCCTGAGCAGGCTGTGGCAGCAAAATTATAATTTTTAAATTAAAAGTTGTTTGGATGAAGCAGTTCGGATTTTACAATCCTTCCAACTTTCCGTTGAACAGGGAGTTGCCCTTTCTTCTGCGAGAAGAAAGGGGCGCAAAGAAGCGGAAAAGGGACCGCCTTGGTCCCTTTTCAAACCCCCACGAAGTTCCGGTGCAGGAAGCGGTGCGGAACCACCGCGCTTGTAAATCCCCCTGCGGGAATTTGTGCGCGGCGGTTCAGTTGGCTCGCATTAGTGTCAAAAGGCCAATGGCCTTTTGACAGTTCCGCTTTTGTCCTGAAGATTTTCAATTAACAGTACCAGGCAACAATCTCCTTCATGCGTTCCATCTTTGCCTCCATATCGGCAGTCAGACGCATCTGGGTGCGGCAGCGATCCAGGTTATGGTTCGGCCGATGAATTCGGAAATAGGTATCTCCCTGCAAATAGTCAGTCAAAAAGCGGATGCCGCATTCCATGGTCATCAGTTTGGCGCTGAATGCCAGCCATTCTTTTTCCGATTCTTCTAAAATATCGCGTGTTTGGGAAAGGAACCCGCGGGTGAAAGCTTCAAACATTTCCAGATTGAACGATACCTTTGAAAGATCGGTTTCATCTTCGGCAGCAGTGCTTGCGCCGCTGCGCAGGGAATCGCCGAAATCATACAGCGCAACTCCGGGCATAACGGTGTCGAGATCCACCACGCACAAAGGGCGTCCGGTGGTGCGGTCAAACAGGACATTGTTGAATTTGGTGTCGTTGTGCGTCACACGCAAAGGAATCTCCGCTTCCTGCAGCATGCGGTATACAGGGAAGAAATCTTCGCGGCGGCTTGTCCAGAAAGAAATTTCCTCGCGGACAGAGTCAGCCCGGCCGCATACGTCCTCTTCTACCGCGCGCAAAAACAGCTCGTACCGGTTGGGGGTGTTGTGAAACTTCGGGATTGTCTCCCAGAGCTGCTCTGCTGCGAACCGGTCAAGGCGCTTTTGCAGCAGGCCAAAAGCCTCGCCGGCGCCCTCCATCATCTGGGGCGTTTTGGCCAGGTCATAGGAACAGCTGTTTTCTATAAAGAGGTAGCAGCGCCAGTATTCCCCGGCATCGTCGCGGTACAGTGCAGAGCCATCGCGGAACAGAATGGGGGTCATACATTCAAGATCAGGGTTGCCGTGTTCTTTCAGAACCATTTTGCGCAGATAATCACAGACAGAGCAGATATTTTCCATCAGCCGGTCAGGGCGCTGGAAAACATGGGTGTTGATTTTCTGCAAAATATAGCGCTGTAAGTTCTCACCTTCCTGCATGGTCAGCAGCCAGGTGGAATTGATGTGGCCGTTTCCATAGGGTATCAGTTCGCTGGCTTCCCCGGCTACGTCTAACTGTGAAATGACAGAGTTTTTCAGTTCGGAAAGCAGTTCGTTCATGATCGGTTTATCCCCTTTTCCATGTTGTTTCCATCTATTGTAAATCGAAACTGGATAAAGTACAATAGAAAAAGTGCAAAGACATGCCAGTTTTGTCAAAAAATTGCACACGGCAGGAAGCCGCAGATTCTGTAAATTTTTGGGAGTGATTACTGTATGAATATCAAAGTCGGGCAGCTGCGCCGCAAAGATCGCGCAGTGACAGAGGAAAAGGAAATTTTGTCCATCATGGCGCGTTGTCAGGTGTGTACGCTTTCCATGTGCAGTGCTGGAGAGCCTTATGGGGTGCCGGTCAATTTTGGCATCATGCAGAAAGGCGAAGACTGTTTCCTCTGTTTTCACGGCGCACCGGTCGGAAAAAAAGCCGAAGCCCTGCTTTCAGGAACAGCGGTAGCTTTTTCAATGTATACGGCAGAAACGCTGGTGCCGGGCCAAAAAGCGAGTGACTGTACCATGGATTTTGAAAGCGTGTGCGGCAGCGGTGTCGTGGAAGAAATCCGTACAGAAGAAGAGCGCGCAGAAGTCCTGACCGCGATTATGCACCAATACTGGCCGGACTGGCGCGGCGAATGGAGCACGTCAGACCTGAAAGCCGGCTTGTGGAAGGTTCGGATTCAGCAGTGGTGCGGCAAGCGCCATACCAGTGCCTGAGTATCGCACAAGTTTAAATTTTATGGAAAAATGATATCCCCGTTCTCTCTGGTTTATCAGAAAGAGCGGGGATTTTTGCAAATCAATAGTAGAACCGGATGAATTTGATGTTGTAGAAGTCACAGGCGAGCAGGTCATCAGTTTCAATTTCGTTGAGCAGGATGTAGTTTGCACCTACCCCTACCAATACGCCGATGCGGTCAGAAAGCGTGTTGGCTCCAATCAGAAATTCTACCTTTACCTTTTTTCCAATCTGTGTGCGGATGAACCCGTTCAGGTATTGAAGGTTTTCCGGCGTAACGGCCATTCCCTGATTCCACGGAAGCGACATATTGTTGCTGCCTGCTGCGGGAGCCATAGTATTTGAGCCGGAAAAAGCATTGTAAACCTGCGGCAGTGCACTGAATCCGGCGTCTGTTCCCACAGAACAGCCGGTCCCTCCGGGGCATGTGCCTCCCATAGAGGTGCTTCCAATGGGGCTTTGTGTGTATACGGCGCTGAAGCCGGTGTCGGGTGTATTCATATGCAGTCTCCTTCCAGTGTTCAGGTCTGTTTGTATTTTTCGGTGGGGACATAAAAGCAGTGATTGTTGATGCGGGTATAATAGGTACCAATACCGCCCGGCGGGAAATACGGGGGACAGGTGGGCTGATACGGATTTTGAAAAAACAGGGAATTTCCAACCGAAGCGGCGGTATTTCCGGCCAACGCCCAGTCGGCAATGGCATAGTGAACCTCTTCGGGGTCCATATTATAGACGTTCTGCGGGTTATAGCCTCCGCCCACCTCGGTCTTCATACAGGTAAACTGTCCGGGCTGCTGAATGATATTCCGGACATTGCCGCCGTTGCTTACGCGTGAAAATTCGCCATAGGCGATGTTGGTGCGGTTCATCACCACAGAGGCAACGGCCCGCATCCCGTCATCTCCCTCGCCGCCGGCCTCACATTGAATCAGTCTTGCCAGAAGCTCCCGGTCATCAAAAGGCATCGGCTTTCTCTCCTTTCCAAGCAGTCTCCTTGTCCAGCATATGCGGAAAAATGCAATTCTGCTACCGGCGGCTGTATATTATGGAAATATGTGGTTACGCTGATTGGGAAGAGAAGGAGGCTTGAAAATGTACAGAATTTTTCTTTGCGGCCCGCGCGAAGACCGCACAGCAGCGAAGCTTTTGAAAACACTCCTTTCACGGTATGGAACGGTCTGTTACGAAGGCGTTTCGTATGGAAGCGGAGAACGGAGCTTCCTGCTGGAAGAGGGGGAAGAGTGGCCCGGCCAGGGGAGCGGCCTTTTGCTGTTTAAAAAATCATTTCGTGAAATGGGGAAATGTTCTGCATCCGGCTGGATTGCGCTGTTGGAATCCGGTTTTGCAGCGGGGCTTCGGGCTCTGTACGGAACGGGAATCCCAACCGCGCTGTATGGAACTTCACCGCGTGATACATTCAGCGTTTCCAGCAGTGATTTCCCATGCGGTTCAGTCAGTATGCTGCGGGGAGTCACAACGCTTTCCGGTGAATTTCTCGAACCAGAAGAGATCCCCATATATATGGAGCACCCGCTTTGTCCGGAACAGATGGTGCTGTTGTGCGCGGTGCTGGTGCTGTGCGGCGTGCCTTTTGTGCAGGGATACCGGCTGTGAAAATCTGTTGGCAAACAAGTTCAAAAAATGAAAAAATTGTCAGTGATAAAATCCGAATTGCTGCGAACAATAGGAAGGCAAACGCAAAACAAAACTTTGAATTTGAGGAGTGTATTTGATTATGTCCAACAAGAATGTTGTTCCTGAAGCTCGTGAGGCCCTGAACCGTTTCAAGATGGAAGCTGCTTCTGAAGTCGGCGTGAACCTGAAGCAGGGCTATAACGGCGACCTGACCTCCAAGCAGGCCGGTTCTGTGGGCGGCCAGATGGTCAAGAAGATGATCAAGCAGTACGAGGAAAACATGAAGTAAGATCCCCATCCGGGATAAAACGGGGCGGTGCGGCGCAGGCTGCGCCGCCTCTGTTTTTGCTTCAAAACAGAGGCGGCACTTGTTTGTTTTCTGCCTTCGTGGTATACTGATGGTATCAAATACCGGGAGGTTGTTGAAAAAATGTTGATTAAAAACGCAATGGTATTGGATGAAAACTTTCAGCTGTGCCGTAAGGATATTCTGATTGAGGGCGACCGGATTGCTGCTGTCGGTCTGGATTTTTCGGAGGAAGGCCAGCAGATAATCGATGCCGCCGGTTTGACGGCTGTGCCCGGTTTCGTGGATATCCATATTCATGGATGCGATGGAGAAGATGCCAGCAACGGGACGGTAGAATCCATCCGCACCATGGCCCGTTTCCTTCTGAAACGCGGTGTCACTTCGTTCTGCCCCACTACGATGACACTGCCGGAAGAGATGATTGCACAGGCTCTTTCCTGCGCAAAAGAGTGTATGGAAAATCCGGAAGACGGCGCCCGCGTTCTGGGCGTCCACATGGAAGGCCCGTATGTCTCCATTAAAAAGAAAGGCGCTCAGAAGGGCGAATATGTGCAGAAGCCCGATTTTGAGCAGTTCCGCCGCCTGTATGAGGGCTGCGGCGGTATTGTCCGGCTGGTTGTGATTGCTCCCGAGACCGAAGGCGCCGACGACTTTATCCGTCAGGCCAGCCAGCTGTGCACAGTCTCTATTGCCCATACCGAGGCCGACTATGACCAGGCCAAACACGGATTTGACATGGGCATCACACACGCTACCCATTTGTACAACGCCATGAGCGGCTTCACGCATCGTGCCCCCGGCGTGGTAGGCGCTGTTTTTGACGATGAGCGCGTAACGCCTGAAATTATCTGCGATGGTTTCCACATCCATCCCGCCGTGCTGCGCACCACCTTCCGCCTGCTGGGCGAAAGAATCACTGTGGTCAGCGATTCCATGAGCGCTGCCGGCCTTGCAGACGGTGAGTATGAGCTGGGCGGCCAGCCGGTGTTTGTGCGCGACGGCAAAGCCTGCCTGAAAGACGGCACCATTGCCGGTTCCACCACAAACCTGTATCAGGAAATGAAGAATCTGGTTTCCTGGGGTATCCCGTTTGAGCAGGCAGTGCGCAGCGTATCGCTGGTTCCTGCCCGCTGTATCGGCGAAGATCATCGCGTAGGCAGTATTTGTGCCGGCAAGCTGGCTGATATTGTGCTGCTGGATTCGGAGCTCGGGATTCAGAAGGTGCTGCAAAACGGCAAAATCTGCATAGAAGGCTAAGTTGCTTGAAAACAGGGGGGCGTGTTGCATAAACACGTCCCCTTCTGTTTTCATTTTAAGAGGTTTTCCGCCACTCCGGCGTTGCCCTTTCTTCTGCGAGAAGAAAGAGCGCAAAGAAGCGGCAAAGGAACCGCCTTGGTTCCTTTGCGATCTTCCACGAAGTTCCGATACAGAAAACAACGCGGAACCACCGCGCTTGTAAATCCCCTGAGGGAATTTGTGCGCGGCGGTTCAGTTAGCTTGCAGCAGGCGTGCCCGAAACAATCTGCTCCGTGGCCGCCAGTTCGTGCGGTACTGCCTTTGCAAAAGAAAAACGGGGCATCTCTGTTACGCCCCGTTTCCCTGCCGATTCAGCTTTCATAATCCTGCAAGATTTTTGTCAGTTCCGCTTCATCCCGTGCGGCCAGCCCCTCACGCAGCAGCGCCTGGTCATATGCAGGAAGCGAATCCACCCGGGTCTCCAGCACCTGATAGGGAATCTCGCGGCCAGTCAGGAAGACAGCGACGTATTCCCCGTAAACCGAAACGCGGTATTTTGGCCCCTGGTTTGTGTCAGCCCGCACAGAATCGCTGTTTTCCCCGCTCGTTGACGGAGTTTCTTGACTTGTCTGGGAATTTGCGGTAGAATAAGACGATAATTGAGTGTAGGGGTCCGATTCTGTTGCAGAAAGCTGTGAAATGCCGATTGCAGCCCCTGCGGCAAGAATACCTGCTCCAGTCAGGCATATGGCGAGCAGTTTTGTTTTATTCAAAGCACATCACCTCGCGGTTAGTATGGGGATTGACTGGAAAAATATGCGCACGCCAAAAGTACTGCGGATAAAATAGCAAGGAGTTGGCTGAGTTTTGAAGAAAACGGACATCAACAAGTACAATACCATGACAGGCCGGCTGGCGTCCGAGGGCGAAGGAAAGCGTTCGGCGGCAGCGGCTGTAAAAATCGTGGCGCGTTCTCTTGGAAAGTTCCTCCTGACGTTTTTAGTCGTTTTTATGATTGCGGGTGTGGCAGTCGGCGGAACTACGCTGGCTTATATCTTGCAGGAGGGCAACAAAGTAGAAGCGCCCAGCCTTGATTTGCAGAAGCTGGACTACAACAGCGTGATCTATGTGGAAAATGAAGAGGGCGAATTTGAAGAATATCTTTCGCTTCATAGCTCGGAAAACCGGGTGTGGGTGAATTTCAGCCTCATTCCACAGGCTATGAAAGATGCCATCGTGGCAATTGAAGACAAGCGTTTTAGAGATCACGAAGGCGTTGACTGGTGGACCACATTCAGCGCGGTGAGGAAGCTCTTCACCGGCCAATCCGGCGGCGGTGGTTCTACCATTACCCAGCAGCTTGTCAAAAATATCACGGGCAAAAACGAAGTGAGTCTGCTGCGTAAAGTGCGTGAAATTTTCATGGCGCTCAAGCTGGAAGATGAGTACTCAAAAGATGAGATTTTGGAAGCATACCTGAATATCGTCCATTTCGGCAGCGGATGTAACGGTGTGCAGTCTGCGGCGCAGCTTTATTTCGGCAAGGATATTCAGGATTGTGACCTTGCGGAATGTGCGGCTATAGCAGGCATCACCCAGAACCCCTACAAATATAACCCGCTCATGTATCCTGAAAACAATAAGGAACGCCAGCAGACAGTGCTGACAGCCATGTATGATCAGGAAAAGATTTCCAAGGCAGAGTATGAAGAAGCTATGGAAAAGTCGGAGCATATGGAATTTGTCGGCTACAGTCAGGAAGCAACAAGTGAAAACCAGGGCGATTCCTCTGTGTGGAACTGGTATATCGAGGCCATGTATGACGAAGTAACCGCTGATTTGATGGAGCTGTATGACTGTGAGGAAAGCAAGGCACAGGAGATGCTCTATCACAACGGCCTGAAAATTTACTGCGCGATGGACCCCGAGACACAGAAAATTGCCGAGGAAGAGTATGCCGATGAGAATAACTACAGCACGGACGGTGCAGTGGAATCCGGATTTTTGATGATGGATTACAATGGCCGTGTGCTGGCGACGGTTGGTTCCCGGCAGGAAAAGACCGGCAACCTCTGGTTCAGCTATGCAACCGATGCCAAGCGTCAGCCTGGTTCTACGATCAAGCCCATCGGTGTGTATTCTGCCGCTATGGATATGGGGATGATTAACTACTCCAGCCTGTTGAAGGATGAATATGTGGACAATTATTTCCCCAATGGACAGCCCGGCCCGCACAATGCCTGGAAAGAGCCGCAGGGCGAAATGATTCTGCCGTATGCAATCGCCATTTCGCAGAATACCACAGCAGCCCAGCTGACCAAGCAGATTGGTACGGCTACTGTTTTTGATTTCCTCACAAACAAACTCCATTTTGAGAATCTGACGCAGGAGGACAGCATGTCCATCGGCGCCATGAGTATCGGCGGTCTGAACGGCGGTATGACAGTCAAGGAAATCGCTGCAGCATATCAGATTTACGGGAACGGCGGTCAATATAATGAGCCGTATACCTATTATTATGTAGAGGATCACGACGGCAACCGGATTCTGGATAACACCAAAAATGTGCCGGAACAGGTTTTGTCTATAGAAGATGCTACTGTGATGAACCACCTGCTGCATGAGCCGATTTACAATGCTTCCGGTACCGGCCGCCGCGCAGCGATTTCCGGCTGGGATGTATTTGGTAAAACCGGCACCACCGACTCGAACTGTGACGCCTGGTTCGTTGGCGGTACGCAGTACGCCGTTGCAGCGGTCTGGTCGGGTTATCCCACCCTTTCGGAACTTCCCAGCACTAGTGACCCGCTGACACTGTGGCGGGCGATTATGAGCCGCTGTGTAGAAGATAAAAATCCGTCCGATTGGAGCTACACGCTTGATTCTTCGGTAGTCTCGGCAAAATATTGTCAGGAATCCGGCCTGCTTGCAGGAGAAAACTGCAAAGAAACAGCAACCGGATGGTACCAGCCGTCAAGGCTGCCGGCAACCTGTAAAATTGAGCATAAGGATGCAAAAGCATCTCCAACTCCCAGCGTAACGCCGTCTGCAAGTCCTACAGCAACTCCAACCGCGTCTCCTACGCCAACCCCAACACCGGCTCCGACACCCAGCCCGAGCCCGTCTCCCACTCCCACGTCGTCTCCCACGCCGGAGTCAAGCGAAGATTCCAGCTCTGAACCTTCTGAATCGGATGGAGAGGATCTATGGAATCCGTGGGGTGACTGATAAAATTTATCATCAAACAGCCCTGGCCGCAGCGGTCAGGGCTGTTTTTCTATACTGAAAATGGCTAAAACAGATGATTTTCGGAAAAATATACAAGAATCTGGCGAATATTGAAAAAAAAATCAAAGGATGCCTATTGAAAAACGTGCGAGTCTGTGATAAACTGTTCCTTGCTGAAACACAATCGTATTCAGGTGGTGAACAATGAGAAACGCAACGTACCTTCTGGTAGAGCAGGATGCTTTGCCGGAAGTCTTTACAAAAGTCCTGCAAGCCAAGCAGTTTCTTCTGAATGGGGAGGCCTCCAGCACATCTGAGGCAGTGCGTATGGCCGGCATCTCCCGCAGCGTATTTTACAAATATAAGGATGCGGTGTATCCTTATAACCGCAAGCTGAGCAGCCATATGCTCACCGTGCAGGCAGTATTGCTGGATCGCCCCGGTGTTCTGATGTCTTTGATTTCGGCAATTTATGCGAAGGGAGCCAATATTCTGACCATTAACCAGAACATCCCGGTGAACGGCAGAGCGCTGGTTTCCATATCGGCCCGGGTGGACCACATGGATTCTTCGGTGGAGGAATTGCTGGAACAGCTGAAGCAGGTGGACGGAGTTTTGAGTATCGACAGTATTTCGGACAAATAATGCGCCCGGCTTTTGCATAAAAACAAATGCGGGCCTTCCGGATATCCCTGTTGGAGAAGCGAATATCAAAAGAGGTGTGAATGATGGTAAAAATTGCAATTATGGGTTACGGTGTGGTTGGTTCCGGCGTAGGCGAAGTCCTACGTGTGCATGTTGACAGTATTGCCAGACGCGCCAAAGAAGAAATTCGGATTAAATATATTCTCGATCTGCGCGACTTCCCGGACAGTCCTTTTGCTGACCGGTTTGTCAAAGATTTTGATATCATCCTGAATGACCCGGAGGTTCAAATCGTTGCAGAAGTGATGGGCGGCCTGCATCCTGCTTTTGAGTATGTAAAAGCCTGTCTGGAAAACGGCAAGAGCGTGGTCACTTCCAATAAAGAGCTGGTGGCGGCCAAGGGTGCCGAGCTGCTGGCGATTGCGCAGAAAAACAACCTGAATTTCCTGTTTGAAGCCAGCGTGGGCGGCGGTATCCCGATTATCCGCCCGATCAGCCAGTGTCTGGCAGCCAACGACGTGATCGGCATTGCAGGTATCCTCAACGGCACAACGAACTTCATCCTCACCAAGATGATTCGCGAGCAGATGACCTTTGACGATGCACTGGCACTGGCCCAGAAGCTGGGATATGCCGAGCGCAATCCCGCAGCGGATATTGAAGGCCACGACGCCTGCCGAAAGATTTGTATTCTGGCTTCTCTGGCATTCGGCCGCCATGTTTATCCCGAGCAGGTACATACCGAGGGTATTGAAAACCTGACGCTGGCCGATGTAGAATATGCAGAGAGCTGGGGCGGCGTCATCAAGCTGATTGGCCGTGTGAAGATGCTGGAAAGCGGCAAGATTCAGATTATCTGCTGCCCGATGTTCATCGACCGCGAAAGCCAGCTGGCTAATGTGGATGATGTGTTCAACGGCATTCTGGTGCGCGGCGATGCCACCGGCGACGTGGTGTTCTACGGCAAGGGCGCGGGTAAGCTGCCCACTGCGAGCGCCGTGGTCGCAGATATCATCGACTGTGTGAAACATATCAAGGCGCGTAAATACCTCTTCTGGGAGGATGGTTCCCCCGATTATGTCGAAGACTATCTGGAGGACGTGCTGCCGATGTATGTACGTGCTACCGCAGAAAACGCTTCGGTGGCGCTGGGGACTGCCGACGCCCTGTTTGGCGGTGTGCAGCAGCTTTCCAGAAAAGATGCTCCGCGCAATGAGCTGGCCTTTGTGACAAAGGAAATGAAGGAAAAAGACATCCGCGAGAAGCTGGAACAGCTCTCCAAGATGGGCGTCAAGGTGGAAACCACCGTGCGCGTAGCCGACCTGTAAGGAACCATTCCAAATCACTGAGAATAGGATGTTGATAGGAAATGATACGTATTGATGTACCTGCAACCAGCGCCAACCTGGGCTCCGGTTTTGACGCACTGGGAATTGCATTGAATAAATACAATCACGTTTGGATGGAAGAGTGGGACTCTGTAGAAATTTCTTCCAAAGACAACACCAAAATCCCCACCGATACCTCCAACCTGATTTTCTGGGCCGCCAATTATCTGTACGAGAGCTGCGGCCACAAGCTGCCCGGCCTGAAGATTCTTCAGGAAAATAACATTCCCATGGCACGCGGCCTGGGAAGCAGCTCTGCCTGTATCGTAGCCGGAATTCTGGGCGCAAACCGGATGCTGGGCAACCCCCTCTCTCAGGAGGATCTCATCAATCTGGCAGCACAGATCGAAGGCCATCCCGACAACACCTCTCCCGCCATTGCCGGCGGTCTGGTGACTTCTGCTATTGAAGGCAAACGGGTGTATAGCGTCAGCGTGCCCGTTTCCGATAAAATCCGTTTTGCTGTTCTGGTCCCGCCGTTTGAGCTGAAGACAGAAAAAGCCCGTTCTGTCCTGCCCGAGAACTATTCCCGCGCAGACGCGGTGTACAATCTGTCCCGTTCTGCTCTGATGACCGCTTCGCTGTTCTCCGGGAACCTGGGGAATCTGCGTGTGGCCGTGCAGGATCGCCTGCATCAGCCGTACCGCAGCGGCCTGATCGACCATTATGATCAGGTGTTCCGCATGACGTATGAGCTGGGTTCTCTGGGTACGTATGTCAGCGGCGCCGGCCCCACCATCATTGCCTTTGTGGATGCCGGGCATGCGGATGACTTCATCCGTCAGGCCGCAGCGCATCTGGAAGAAAAGGGAATTACCGGATGGCAGACGGAGATCCTTCGCGCTGATTCCGAAGGCGCACGGATCGTGATTGAGTAGAGAGTGAGGGAAAGAAGATATGAGCTTGATTGTACAGAAATTCGGAGGCTCCTCTGTGGCCAATGCAGAGCGGGTCTTCAATGTTGCCGATATTGTTACCAGCAAGTACAAAGAAGGCAACGATCTGATTGTAGTGGTTTCCGCACAGGGCGACACCACTGACGACCTGATCGCCAAGGCTAAAGAAATCAATCCGGACGCTTCCAAGCGTGAAATGGATATGCTGCTGACCGCAGGCGAGCAGATGTCCGCCTCCCTGCTGGCAATGGCTATCGAGAAGCTGGGCTTCCCGGTGGTTTCACTGCTGGGCTGGCAGGCTGGTTTTGTCACTTCTTCCGCCTATGGCAACGCCCGTATCAAGCGGGTGGTTCCTGACCGTATCCGCAAGGAACTGGATAAGAAGAATATTGTGGTGGTCACCGGTTTCCAGGGACTCAACCGTTACGACGATATGACAACACTGGGCCGCGGCGGTTCTGACACCAGCGCAGTGGCAATTGCTGCGGTGATGCATGCAGACCTGTGCCAGATTTACACCGATGTAGAAGGCGTGTTTACTGCCGACCCCAGAAAGGTTCCGGGCGCAAAGAAGCTCTCCACTATTTCTTATGATGAAATGCTGGAGCTGGCAACGCTGGGCGCACAGGTGCTCAACAACCGTTCGGTAGAAATGGCAAAGAAATATAACATTGAACTGGAAGTGCTCTCCAGCCTCTCCAGAGTACCGGGTACAATCGTGAAGGAGGAAACAAAAGTGGAAAAGATGCTCATCAGCGGCGTGGCAAAGGACGAAAATATTGCACGGATCTCGATTATCGGCGTGCCGGATAAGCCCGGTTTGGCATTCAAGATCTTCTCCAAGCTGTCTGCCAAGAATATCAACGTGGATATTATTTTGCAGTCTGTTGGCCGCAACGGCACCAAGGATATCAGCTTTACCGTTGGCCAGGATAACCTGAAAGCCGCCATCGAAATGCTGAACCCCTATGCCGAGTCTCTGGGCGCTTCCAGCGTGGTATACGATGAGAACGTGGCAAAGGTGTCCATCGTGGGCGCCGGCATGGAAAGCCATCCTGGTGTGGCTGCCGAGATGTTCGAGGCTATGTTCGAAGCCAACATCAACATCCAGATGATTTCCACCAGCGAAATCAAGATTTCTGTGCTGATTGCCGCTGAAGATGCCGACAAGGCTGTCACAGCTGTGCACAACAAGTTTTTTGCAGAGGCCATGAAGGCTTAATCAAAAATAGAGAAGGGGCTGCCGCAAGGCAGCCCTTCGTTTTTGTCGATAAACCCAGCCGGCTGAAAAATTACACAAATCCGTTCGCGTGGAGATGGCCGCAAAATCGAAGAAGCTGCCCCGTGAAGTAAAATTTTCGTCCACCTTTTATAAAAGGTGGTGGGGTTTCCAAAGGGGCAAAGCCCCTTTGTGTCGCCCATCGCAATGGGCGAAATGCTTTTCTTCCACGAACGCGGGAAGGGGTGAAAAAACAGCCCGGTGGGCTGTTTTGAGGGGGAACCCACGTCTGGGGTTCCCCCTTCCAAACCACCTGCTTGTGTAATTTGCCAGTAAAGCAGAACTTTTTCAACGGCCTGAGGGGCTGCCGCAAGGCAGCTCCTTTTTTTATGCAAACATTTTTGTTATCCGTGGCATATCATTTCAAAAACTAAAAATCTTTACTAAAAAATATAGAATTTTCAAGTTTAATATTGTATTATTTAATTATAAACGAGCATGGGAGGAATGTCACGGTGATTTTTCAGGCTCAAAAGAAGGACATCAAGATGCTGGCATCGCTGGCGGTGCAGCTTTGGCCGTACCATACACAAAAGGAGCTGGAAGAGGAATTTCCCGGGCTGATGGAAGACGGTAAAACAGTTTTTTTCTTATGCGAGCAGGGGGGAAGTACAGCAGGTTTTGCGCAGTGCTCTTTGCGGAATGACTATGCAGAAGGAACCGAAAGCAGCCCGGTGGGATATCTGGAAGGGATTTTTGTCTGTCCTGCATACCGGAAGCAGGGGTATGCCCGCAGGCTTCTGTCTGCCTGTGAAAGCTGGGCAGAAGAGCAGGGGTGCCTGGAATTTGCAAGCGACTGCGAGCTGCACAACGATGACAGCCTGCATTTTCATTTGCAAGCAGGTTTTTTTGAGGCAAACCGCATCATTTGTTTTGTGAAACAGCTGCATCCTCAGAATGGTGAAGATGTTGACTGTTGATTTGCACGAAAGCAGCTTTAGGTTTTTGGTCATGAAAACAAAGTCTTTCAAAAAAACGGGCAGTCGTTTCAAAAATGTGCCTTACGATTTGTTCAAAAGAAGTATTTATCAGTATTTTTACAAAAACCCCTTTACAAAAGGATGAAAAGTTGTATAATATGAATGGATACTTCTTATTCCACTGGTACTTATATCAACAAGTTTGTCAAAATATCTGTCTTTATCAATGAAAGGAGTTCGTATTATGACATTTAGCAAAGACAATCTCATTGCTTCCAGCGAGTTGGTCGAGGTCTACAGAGACGGCGACACATGCATTAAGCTTTTCAAAGAGGGCGTCCGCAAGACAAATCCTCTGTACGAAGCTCTGACCCATTCCCGTGTGGAAGATACCGGCCTGCGTGTTCCTGTAATTCATGAGCTGTCTGTCATTGATGGCCGCTGGGCAATCCATATGGATCTCATTGAAGGTGAGACACTGGCAGATTTGATGAAAGAGCATCCCGAAAATATGGATCAGTACCTCGATGACTTCGTAAATATTCAGCTGGAGATTCACTCCAAGCAGGTTCCGAAGCTGAGCAAGCTGAAGGATAAGATGAGCCGTCAGATCAATTCTCTGGAAGAGATCGATGATGTGAAGAAATACGAGCTCCTGACCCGTCTGGAAAGCATGCCGAAACACACCAAGCTGTGCCATGGCAACTTTACCCCCGAAAACGTGATTTACAACGAAAAGGGCATTTATGTAATCGACTGGATCGCAGCCCGTCAGGGTAACGCCAGTGCCGACGTAGGCCGCACTTATCTGCTGCTGAGCCTGCGCTGCCCCGAAATCGCAGACAAGTATCTGAACCTGTTCTGCGAAAAGACCAAGACTTCCAAGAAATATGTCCAGCAGTGGCTGCCCATCGTGGCTGCTGCCTATCTGCCCGATGCAAAGCCCGAAGAGCATGACTTCCTCATGAAGTGGGTCGATGTGGTAGAGTACGAATAAGTCTAATTTTCTTTCAGGTGAATCAAGGCAGCTGTTTTTCAGCTGCCTTTTGCCCTATACAGGTTTTCTGAACTGTTGTTGGGAAAAGAAAATCTTTTCCCAAGCTTCTGTGATTAAACACAAATATTTTTAATGATTTTTGTTGAAAAATAGTATTGATTTTTCCATTTGGATGAACTTCATACAAAAAAAGAAAATCAAGATACAAAAATTGTCGAAAACCTGAGTTGACTTTAGAAAGCTGTGTTGATATAATGGTCTTGTTAAAAAAATAACAAATCAATGACAGCAATCTATTTTCAAATTGTTTATTTACAAAATGGAGGACTGGCACATGGAGAAAAAAGAGCAAGTAGTAACCCCTGAGACTACCGCTACCGGTCTGGTGGACAATGTTGATGCATTGGTTGCCAAAATGGCAGAAGTAAGAGAGGCTCAGAGAATTTTCTCAACCTACACACAGGAACAGGTTGACAAGATTTTCTTTGCTGCCGCTGTTGCTGCAAACCAGGCAAGAATTCCGCTGGCTAAAATGGCTGTGGAAGAGACCGGTATGGGCGTTGTGGAAGACAAAATCACCAAGAACCATTACGCTGCCGAGTATATCTACAACAAGTACAAGGATACCAAGACCTGCGGCGTGCTGGAGTATGACTCCGCATTCGGCGTAACCAAGGTTGCTGAGCCGATCGGCGTTGTGGCTGCTGTTATCCCCACCACCAACCCGACTTCTACCGCAATCTTCAAGACCTTGATTTCTCTGAAGACCCGCAACGGTATCATCATCAGCCCCCATCCCCGTGCAAAGAAGTGCACCATCGCTGCTGCTAAGGTTGTTCTGGACGCCGCTGTTGCAGCAGGTGCTCCCAAGAACATCATTGCATGGATCGATGTTCCTTCTCTGGAACTGACCAACGAAGTTATGAAGAGCGCTGACATCATCCTGGCCACCGGTGGCCCCGGCATGGTAAAGGCTGCATATTCTTCCGGCAAGCCTGCTCTGGGCGTTGGCGCCGGCAACACCCCCGCTATCATCGACGACACCGCCGATGTTGTGATGGCTGTTAACTCCATCATCCACTCCAAGACCTTCGATAACGGCATGATCTGCGCTTCCGAGCAGTCTGTTATCGCTCACGAGGCTGTTTATGATGCAGTGAAGAAGGAGTTCGCTGACCGCGGCTGCTACTTCCTGAATCCTGAAGAGACCGAGAAGGTCCGTAAGACCATCCTGATCAACGGCGCTCTGAACGCCAAGATCGTTGGCCAGAAGGCTCACACCATCGCCAAGCTGGCCGGTGTTGAGGTTCCTGTTGACACCAAGATCCTGATCGGCGAAGTCGAGAGCGTGGATCTGGAAGAAGAGTTTGCACATGAGAAGCTGTCTCCCGTTCTGGCTATGTACAAGGCCAAGGACTTTGACGACGCTGTTGCAAAGGCCTGCCGTCTGGTTGCTGACGGCGGTTACGGCCACACCTCTTCCCTGTACTGCAACGCTGTGACCGAGCGCGCCAAGATCGAGAAGTTCGGCGAGACCATGAAGACCTGCCGTATTCTGGTCAACACTCCTTCTTCTCACGGCGGTATCGGCGATCTGTACAACTTCAAGCTGAACCCCTCTCTGACACTGGGCTGCGGTTCCTGGGGCGGCAACTCCGTTTCCGAGAACGTCGGCGTGAAGCACCTGATCAACATCAAGACCGTCGCCGAGAGGAGAGAAAATATGCTGTGGTTCAAGGCACCTGAAAAGGTATACTTCAAGAAGGGCTGCCTGCCGGTAGCTCTGGAGGAACTGAAGACCGAAATGCACAAGAAGAAGGTCTTCATCGTTACCGACTCCTTCCTGTACAACAACGGCTACACCAAGTGCATCACCGATAAGCTGGATGAGATGGGCATTAAGCACACCACCTTCTTCGATGTTGCTCCCGACCCGAACCTGAAGAGCGCTCTGGAAGGCACCGCTGCTATGAACGCATTCCAGCCCGACTGCATCATCGCACTGGGCGGCGGCTCCGCAATGGACGCCGGCAAGATCATGTGGGTGATGTACGAGCATCCCGAGGTGGACTTCCTGGATATGGCTATGCGCTTCATGGATATCCGCAAGAGAGTTTACACCTTCCCGCACATGGGTGAGAAGGCTAACTTCATTGCTATCCCCACCTCCGCTGGTACCGGTTCCGAGGTAACTCCCTTCGCCGTTATCACCGACGAAAAGACCGGCATCAAGTATCCTCTGGCTGACTACGAGCTGCTGCCCGACGTGGCAATCGTTGACGCTGACCTGATGATGAACATGCCCAAGGGCCTGACTTCCGCTTCCGGTATCGACGCCCTGACCCATGCTCTCGAGGCTTACGCTTCCGTGATGGCCAGCGAGTACACCGACGGTCTGGCTCTGCGCGCTATGAAGTCCATCTTCCAGTACCTGCCCCGTGCATACGACAATGGCCCGAACGATCCGGTTGCCAGAGAGAAGATGGCTAACGCTTCCACCATGGCCGGTATGGCATTTGCTAACGCCTTCCTGGGTGTTTGCCACTCCATGGCTCATAAGCTGGGTGCTTTCCATCACCTGCCTCACGGTATCGCCAACGCCCTGCTGATCACGCTGGTCATGCGCTTCAATGCGGATCCCGTGCCGAGAAAGATGGGCACCTTCCCGCAGTACGAGTATCCCCATACTCTGGAGCGTTACTGCGAGTGCGCTGATTTCCTGGGCATCAAGGGCAACACCAACGAGGAGAAACTGGACAACTTCATCGCTGCTATCGAAGAGCTGAAGGCTAAGGTCGGCGTGAAGAAGACCATTAAGGATTACGGCGTAGACGAGAAGTACTTCCTGGACAATCTGGATGCTATGGTTGAGCAGGCATTCGATGACCAGTGCACCGGTGCTAACCCGAGATATCCGCTGATGAGCGAAATCAAGGAAATGTATCTGAAGGCCTACTACGGCGAATAAGATTCC
>CAMLSX010000012.1 GCA_946484175.1 uncultured Clostridia bacterium | reverse complement strand
CCGCATCGGCTGTGTATTTGTAATTGGGGTGTTTGGTGATGTCGTACTTATCCGATAGGAAAGGACGCACACCGCGCAGCTGGAGGATGCACTTGCCGCCGTCCATGACGGCCAGCTCATCCTGGCTCATCAGTTCCCGGCCCGTCTGTTGGTCGTTGACGCTGAAGCTGCCGCTTCGCCCACGGCTGTGGCCGTAGGTGTTGGTATCCAGCGTTTCCTTGCCCATGAGCTCGGAGACGTACTTGTGGGTTTCCTTCTCGTTGCCGCCCAAGTAGAGAAACTCATCGCACAACCCCACCAGGGACTCCCACTGCTCCTTGAACAGCGCCTTGATCTGCGCCATGTTCTGCGCGATGTAGCTGCAGAATATGGCACGGCTTCTCATGGTGGAGAGCCATGGCAGGAAGTTGTCCGTGGGCAGGGCAATGTTTGGAGCCTCGTCAATCAGCAGATGAACAGGTACCGGCAGCCTGCCTTTATATTTTCGGTCGGCTACAAAATAGAGGATTTGGATGAGCTGCCCGTAAATCATACCTACACAGGTGATGCAGGAAACCTTCCGCCAATATGGAATTGAACTACCGGATGCACTGGCTGCCGGGCTGGATTCCAAAATCGCCTCTCTGGTGGAGGCGACTCTCCAACTTCTCCAAAATCTGGAAGAAGGTAAAAAACTGAAAGAAGAAGAACTGACCAGCGTATTTTCCACCTTTGGGATAGAACTCCCAGAAGCCTTGATTACTTCTCTGGCCAATCAAAATCCCGGTGTGCAGCAGCAGGCCATTGAGCTGTTTTCTCAGATTCAATATGCGGACGACGAAAAGCTCCCGGAGCTGTTGACGCAGATGCTGGAGCTAGGCCAGAATGCAGACGCAAGCTTGTTTTGACTTGCATCTTAGTGCTATAAGGCAGCATAATATGACATTTTACGGTATTTTGAGCAAAACAAAAACCACATGAAACAACCAAAAAATGGCTATCTCATGCGGTTTTTTGTGGCCCGCCCGGAGGGATTCGAACCCCCGGCCTTCAGAATCGGAATCTGCTGCGATATCCAGCTTCGCCACGGGCGGATATGTCTATAAAAGAAATTTGCAAAAAAGATTATATCACTTCTTACCCAAAAATGCAAGGGTTTTTTGCAAAGAAAGTCAAAACGCCACCTGTGGAGAAATCCTATATTTTCTTGATTGATTGCCGCTTTCAAGTGTGATATAATAAAATTCTGCAAAAATGTTTGGTAGAATCAGGAGGAGATCTCAATGTCAAAACAATATGAAAATTCTGTGGAAGGACTCGTAATTCGTCAGGCAGAGGAAAAAGACTGTGCCTTGATTCTGGAATTGATCCATGGAATTGCAAAATATGAGAAAATGGAAGATCAGGTTGTTGCAACTGAGGAATCTTTGCGGGAATCGATTTTTGTGCGCCGCCGTGCCGATGTGCTTTTGGCAGAATATGAGGGCAAACCGGTGGGGTATGCCCTTTATTTCCGTAACTTCTCTACTTTTGTGGGACGCGAAAACCTGTATCTCGAGGACATCTTTGTGTTGCCCGAAATGCGCGGCAAGGGAATCGGCAAAGCTCTGCTGATTTGCGTAGCTGGTATTGCAGTGGAAGAAGGATGCAGCCGGATGGATTGGGTATGTCTGGATTGGAACACCCCGTCTCAGAAGTTCTATCAGGCTATGGGAGCAAATCCGCATCCGGAATGGCTTCTCTTCCGTGCAGAAAATGAGAATCTGAGAAAACTGGGTTCTATGAAAGCCTGATATTGCATCATTTTAAATTCTCTCAGACAGCATAAAGCGTTTTATCATATAAAAACAGAGAAGGGGTATCTATATGGAAATCGAACGCAAATTCCTGTTGGAAAAATTTCCGGAACAGCTGCCGTTGCTGGAAAGCAGTGAGGTCGAGCAGGGATATCTTTCTGTTACTCCGGCGGTGCGCATTCGCAGCAAAACAATCAACGGAAAAACCAACTATATGCTCTGCATCAAGGGCAAAGGCACGCTGGTGCGCGAAGAAGTTGAACTTCCGCTTGAAAAAGACGCCTTTCAGCGACTGAAAAATCTGCTGCCGGGCGAAATGATTCGCAAGGAATTTCGAGTATATGAGCTGTATGGAGGCTATGAGCTGGAATGTAATCTGGTAGATAGCGGCAGCAAAACAGAATTCATGTATGCAGAAGTAGAATTTGACTCTGTAGAGGAAGCAAATGCATTTATTCCTCCTGAATTTTTGGGAGAAGATATCACTGAGCTGCCGGGTTCCAGCATGAGCGCCTACTGGCAGCGCACCAGATTAGAGACTTCCAATACCTAAAAAAAGAGAAGAGAAAAACATATTATGTGTTTTTCTCTTCTTTTTTCAATAAAAAAGAAATTGAAAGCCCTCCAAAATGCTTTTTAAGGCACTTTCGGAAGGCTTTTTTGCTTGTTGTTTATTGTTCAGCACCGCCACGAATATCAATACGGCGAATTTTTCCGCTGATAGTCTTGGGCAGTTCCGTTACAAATTCGACCACACGGGGATATTTATAAGGCGCGGTCTGTTTTTTTACATAAACCTGCAATTCCTTTTTCAGCTCTTCGCTGGCTTCGTATCCCTTGGCCAGAACAATTGTAGCTTTTACCACCTGTCCACGGATAGGATCTGGAACACCCGTGATGGCACATTCCAGTACAGCCGGATGCTCCATCAGCACGCTTTCGATCTCGAACGGTCCAATGCGATAACCGGAAGACTTGATGATATCATCATTCCGGCCGATATACCAGAAATATCCGTCCTCATCTCGCCATGCAGTATCACCAGTGTGATAGATATCATTGCTCCAAACACTATTGGTGCGCTCTTTATCCAGATAATAGCCGTTAAACAAACCGGCAGGCTTTCTGCCAGGTGTGCGGATGACAATCTCACCCACTTCACCGGTGGGAACACTATGTCCTTCTCGATCTATCAGGTCAACATGATAGGCCGGATTCGGACGGCCGGTAGAGCCGGGCTTGGGTGTAGTACCGACGGGATTGAACAATACCAGAGTAGTCTCACTCTGACCAAAGCCCTCCATCAGCTTTAGACCCGTGGCTTTATAGAACTGATTGAACACTTCAGGATTCAGCGGCTCGCCTGCAATACATGCATATTTTAAAGAAGAAAGATCATATTTAGACAAATCTTCTTTAATGAAGAATCGGTACATGGTAGGCGGCGCGCAGAAGGTGGTAATTTTATATTTAGCAAACAAAGGCAGAATTGCTTCTGCATGGAAACGGTCAAAGTCACAGACAAAAATACCGGCTTCCATAAACCATTGGCCGTACAGCTTCCCCCACATGGATTTCATCCAACCGGTATCGGAGATCGTGAGATGCAAGCCGTCCGGCACGACATTCTGCCAGTATTTAGCAGTAACAATGTGTGCGATGGGATAAGTGAAATCATGACACACCATTTTGGGCATGCCCGTAGTACCTGAGGTGAAATAAATGAGCATAGGGTCGAACACACGGGTTTCTGCGCGCTTCATGCAGTCAGAAAATTTACGGTATTCCCCATCAAAATCCATCCAGTCGCGGTATTTGCCGTGAACACTGATCTTCACTTCTACAGTGGGGCAGTCTGCCATAGCAGAATCCACATGCTCAGTCACGCCGCCATCGGTAGTGCAGATGACTGCTTTTACACCAGCTGCATTGCAGCGATAGGCAATATCTTTTTTGGTCAGCTGGTTGGTGGCGGGAATTCCTATAGCACCCAGCTTGTGAAGACCCAGCAATGCAAACCAGAACTGATAATGACGTTTCAAAATCAGCAGCACACGGTCACCGCTGCCAATTCCCAGCGAAGAGAAATAGTTCGCAGCACGGTTGCTCGCTTTTGAAATATCTTCAAAAGTAAAGGTATGCTTTTCGCCCGCCTCATTGCACCACAGCATAGCACGGCGCAGCGGTTCAGCCTGCGCAATCGCGTCTACCACATCATAGGCAAAATTGAAATTATCGTTATACACCGGCTCGAACCCGACCAGCTGGCCATCATAAAAGGTTTCCCGGCAATATTTCTGATGAATATTCAGCATAATTTCTCTTCCTCCTGGTCTTTGATGACAACGGCAAGAAACTGGCAGGGCTCTCCACCAGTAGCGATCATGCCATGGCCGCGGCCGGAATCATAAAAAATAGAATCTCCGGCCTTCAAAACCTCGGTATGGCCCTCCATTTGTACTTTCAGAGAACCGGAAAGAATATAGTCAAATTCCTGGCCTGCATGGGTAGAAAGGGTAATCGGGGTATTCTGCTCCTCTGGAATAAAGGGTGCTGTGACCAAAAACGGCTCGGCCAGTTTATTCTTGAGCCGGTAGCCCAAGTGTTTGTAGGTAAAGCCTTTGCGGCGGCGCATATCCACACCTTCATCTTTACGTACAATGCAGTAAAAGGACAGATGAGGATTCTGGCCGGTGAGCAGCTCTACGATATCCACACCGAATTTATCAGCACATTTGTAAAGAAAAGTAAAATTGAAATCTTTCTTTCCTTCTTCATGAGCCTGATAATCCTCCACGGAGATTTCCAGTGCTTCCGCCATTTCTTTCAATGTGAAATCACAAATTTCGCGCAGTTCCCGGATACGCTGGGAAATTTCGAGTACTCTTGCTTCCATTTGGGTCGCAGCCCCTTTCGTATCTTATTTTTTACGGTAACAGATTTTTTATGTTCAAGTTTTTTCTGCTCTGGGGTGTTCTACTCTCTGCCAAGAGCGTCCAGTCGTGTTGTTTGCCGAAACAAGCAACACGACTCAACCGAACCAGCAGTCGAAAAACGTTTTCTAGCGTAAAAAGAGTATTGATATGGCTTTCCCGCGAATTATTTTGCGACGATGTTCACCAGCTTGCCGGGAACATAGATCTCTTTCACGATGCGCTTGCCGTCGATCTCTGCAGCGATCTTTGCGTCAGCCTTGGCTGCTGCAATAGCATCTTCCTTGGAGATATCCGCTGCAACCTGCAGACGGGCGCGCAGCTTACCATTGATCTGCACTACGATCTCTACGGTAGCATCCTTACACTTGGCTTCATCATATGCCGGCCACTGTGCTGCCGAAGCCAGACCCTCGCCGAGTGCATTTGCAGCCCAAATCTCTTCGGTAATATGCGGGGCAAAGGGATTCAGCAGCAGGGTGAAGATCTTCAGTTCTTCCTTGGTGATAGAACCCTTATCGGCGACCTCGTTCAGCAGGGCCATCAGCGCAGCGATTGCGGTGTTAAACTTCAGGCTCTCGATATCCTCGGTGACCTTCTTAATGGTCTTGTGGAAGACGGTCTCCATTTCGGGACGCAGCCCGCCTTCGATAAGGATTTCCTGCAGATTCCAATAACGATCCAGGAAACGGCGGCAGCCGCGCAGGCTGTTGATGTTCCACGGAGCAGCCTTCTCAAAGTCGCCGATGAACATCTCATACAGACGCATGGTATCAGCGCCGTACTCGTTGACGATATCATCAGGATTTACCACGTTGC
The DNA here is from genome assembly GCA_946484175.1 of uncultured Clostridia bacterium. Taxonomy (GTDB): domain Bacteria; phylum Bacillota; class Clostridia; order Oscillospirales; family Acutalibacteraceae; genus Heritagella_A. The sequence goes on along the minus strand of CAMLSX010000012.1, from coordinate 46,409 downwards.
CGCGGGACTTACTCATCTTTTCGCCGTTGTCGCCCAGAATCATGCCGTGGCTGGTGCGCTTTGCATAAGGCTCAGCGGTGGGGACTACGCCGATATCATACAGGAACTTATGCCAGAAACGGCTGTACAGCAGGTGCAGGGTGGTGTGCTCCATGCCGCCGTTGTACCAGTCTACCCGGTTCCAATAATCCAGGGCCTCTTTGCCTACCGGCGCCTTGTCGTTGTGGGGGTCCATATACCGCAGGAAGTACCAGGAAGAACCGGCCCACTGGGGCATGGTATCGGTTTCACGGCGGGCAGGGCCGCCGCAGTGTGGGCAGATAGTATTCACCCAGTCGGTCATGTGGGCCAGGGGGGATTCTCCGTTATCGGTAGGCTCATAGGACTGCACATCCGGCAAAGTCAGGGGCAGCTGGTCCTCCGGCAGGGGCACCCAGCCGCACTTCTCGCAGTATACCACGGGAATCGGCTCGCCCCAGTAACGCTGACGGGAGAACACCCAGTCACGGAGCTTGAAGTTTACCTTCTCATGACCAATACCCTTTTCAGTCAGATGCTCGATAATGCGCTTCTTGGCATCTTCCACGGTCAGGCCGTCCAGAATTCCGGAGTTTACCATGATACCGGTTTCACAATCGGTGAAGGCTTCCTTCTCCACATCGCCGCCCTTTACCACTTCGATAATGGGCAGGTTGAATTTCTTTGCAAATTCCCAGTCACGGGTATCATGAGCGGGTACAGCCATAATGGCGCCGGTGCCATAGGATACCAGCACATAGTCGGAGATGAAAATCGGGATCTCTTTGCCGGTCAGCGGATTAATCGCAGAAACGCCGTCCAGACGCACGCCGGTCTTCTCTTTGACAACCTCGGTACGCTCAAAGTCGGACTTTCTGGCAGCTTCAGCCTGATAAGCACGGATTTCATCCATGTTGTTCAGCTTGTCAGCCCACTTTTCCAGATAGGGGTGTTCGGGAGAAACCACCATGTAGGTGGCGCCATACAGGGTATCGGGACGGGTGGTGTAAACCGTCAGCTTATCACCCGCAGTGGTGTCGAAGTCCACCTCTGCGCCGGTGGAACGGCCAATCCAGTTAATCTGCTGGGCTTTTACCCGCTCGGGATAATCCACCTGTGCCAGATCGTCAATCAGACGCTGGGCGTATTCGGTGATTTTCAGCATCCACTGGGATTTGACCTTGCGGACAACCTCGCTGCCGCAGCGCTCGCACACGCCGTTAACGACTTCTTCGTTGGCCAGCACGCACTTACAGGAAGTACACCAGTTCACAGCCATTTCCTTCTTATAGGCCAAACCATGCTTTAACAGCTGGAGGAAAATCCACTGGGTCCACTTGTAGTACTCGGGATCGGTGGTGTTGATCTCGCGGCTCCAGTCAAAGGAAATACCCAGAGACTGGATCTGCTTTTTAAAGCGGGCAATATTCTGCTTGGTCACCTCGGCGGGGTGCACGTGATTTTTGATGGCGTAGTTTTCGGTGGGCAGGCCGAAAGCGTCCCAGCCGATGGGGTACAGTACATTGTAGCCCTGCATCCGGCGTTTTCTGGAAACGATGTCCAGTGCGGTATAGGGGCGGGGATGTCCCACGTGCAGGCCCTGTCCGGAGGGATAGGGGAATTCTACCAGGGTGTAGTATTTAGGCTTGTCGGAATCATTGGAAGCGTGGAAAACACCAGCCTCTTCCCATTTTTCCTGCCATTTTGGTTCAATTGCTTTGGGATCGTATCTCATGAGGGAAATGCTCCTTTTTATAAAAAATGAATTGGCTTGCAGAATAAAATCACTCAGAAAGCTCCGGGTCAATCTCTTCCCCATCCTGCCACAGGCGGTCGAGGTCATAGAAACTGCGGGATTCCTGGGTAAACACGTGGACTACCACACTGCCGTAATCCAGCAGTACCCAGGAATTGGAGTTGTATCCCTCGATATGGCCGGGAGCAACGCCTTTTTCCTTGAGCTGATATTCCACTTCATCGGCCAGCGCTTTGACCTGCGTATTGCTGGTACCGGTGGCGATGACGAAGTAATCGGCAATCACAGAAAGCTCGGTGATGTGCAGAATCTTCAGATTCAGGGCTTTCTTGCTGTCCAGCGCTTTGGCAGCGGCTTTGGCCAGTTCCAGTTCTGTCATAGATATAGTTCCTTCCTTATGATAATTTGTTTTGATTTCGAGTTAAAAATGCTCGGGATGCATCAGTACCCAGTTAAAAGCAGCCACAGTGTCGGGATGGATGGGTACCTCCTGCTCTGCCAGATCTTTGATGGTAAAGGAGAGGCCTTCAATCATCGCAAGGCGCAAATCTTTTCGGGCTTTTTCCCGCATACGTTCTACACCGGGATAATCGCGGTCAGCAGAAGTAAAGTCTGCGATGAAGATTACCTTCTCCAGAGGGCTCATACCTGCATGGCCAACCGTGTGATAATATACGGCATTGAGCATTTCACGGTCATGGATATGCAGTACCTCCTGCATATAGGCCATACCACTAATGGCATGATACAATTTTTTAGCGCCCTGCTCCACCTCTGACAGATGGATACCTGCCTTTTCAATCAGCGTAAGCTGTTCTGCGGGGCTGGAATCCTTCATGCAGTCGTGCAGCACGCCGGCCTCGGCAGCTTTTTTGGGGTCTGCACCATATTTTTCCGCCAGAATCACCGCTTCAAACGCCACATTGATGCTGTGGCGATAACGATACTCGCTGAGCAGCGGCCGTATCTGTTCGGCGTAAGCTTTTGCAGTGGGAAAGCGCTCAAAAAGTGACTCTTCTCTCTCTCGGTCTTTTTTACCCAATCAAACTCTCTCCTTTCCAGCAAATAAACAAACCCCGGATACAGCCTGCGCCATATCCGGGGCGAAACAATTTCTGTTCGCGGTACCACCCTGATTCGGCCGCTCTCCACGGCCCTTATGGGACTTTACAGTTCCCGGCCGGTAACGGGGGCCATCCGTCCACCCCTTATCAGGGCGAAGGCTCCGGGATGAGCTATTCACAGCCAAACCCTACCGGCTTTCACCAGCCGCCGGCTCTCTGCAAGTTGTTTGTGCTGTCTTTTTCCCTTCACAGCCTTTTGCGTATTACACTGTTACCGTAAATTATACTCTACCACACTTCTCTGTGTCAAGGGATTCACCCGTTTTTCCCAGAAAGAAGCCGTTTTTTTGTTACAATGTGGTGAAATCAGGTTCTTCTTTCCCTTTTCTTCCCGGAGGGAAAACAATTGCCCAGGCACCGATTGCCAGAAAAAACAATCCACCTAACAGGTTTGCTGCCAACGCATCAGGCTGTGGAGAAAGAATATCCGTAGAAACCGACGGGACTTTGGGGTCGTATTTGATCGAAAAAGATTCTCCAATTTCTTTTTGAGAAACAGTACCGATGATTTCCCCAGTATAAACTGTACCGCCTACCGTATATTCGTAGGTAATATCATACACCCATCTGGAACTGCTATGCCGTCTGCCACCGCTGGATTCCCGGCGCCGTTCCACGGAAATGGCTGCTGCATCGGTGACCGGCCAATCTTTCTGCGACTGCTGCATCTGATAATTGGCAAATCCAAAATAGATACAGTAACAGCCCCACATGCAAAAGAGCACACCGGCAAATGCCAGAATTTTTTTCATCATGATGGATTGCCTTCTTTGTCCCGGTACAGGCCTTTTTCCCGGATATACCGGGCAATTCCGGGAGAAACCAGCCCATCAAGAGGCTTGCCAGCAGCAACAGCCTCCCGCACCAGCGTGCTGGAAACCGGCAGATAACGGATATCACACAGCACCGTTTCGGCACCCCAAGTACGCAAAAATTGAGCGTGTTTTTCCAGCCGGGGAAGCCCGTCCGGGCTTCTGGGCGCAGCACACAACACAGCTAAACGATAGATAGTTTCTGGCCGATACCAGCGGTCGATGGTGAGGAACATATCCTCCCCCATAAGCAAATACCATTGATTGCCGGGGTACAGCCGGTGGAGCTCTTCCAATGTTTCGGCAGTGTAGCTCTTGCCTTCCCGCCGGATTTCCAGATCGGAAACCTGAATCCGCTCATCCCCAGCGGCCGCCAAACGGCACATTGCCATACGGTCTTCGGGACTTGCCAGCTGGTGCGCCTGCTTATGGGGCGGCTGAAAGGTAGGCATCAGCAGAATCTTATCCAGACCCAACCGGTCAGCAAAATCCTTTACCAGATGGACGTGAGCTTCATGAATGGGATTGAATGTTCCACCGTACAGGCCGATTTTTGCCATGGTACATCACCTGTTTCAGTCTTTTCCTTTAGGAAGCACAATTTTGGGCTCTTTGGGATGGCGGCGATACAACACAAACCGGGTACCAATGACCTGTACCACCTCGGAATTGGTCTCTTTTGCCAGCTCTTCGGCAGTCTCACGGGCAGAAAGCGGGGCAGTCTCAAGTGCGCGGCCCTTAATCAGCTCACGGGCAGTCAGGGCATCGTCAGCCTGTTTGACCAGCTCGGGGCTCATGCCGGATTTTCCCACCATGACGATGGTATCGATGGGGTTAGCGAGAGAACGCAGATAGGCTCTTTGTTTGCTTGTCAGCATATTCATACTCCTTTTGTCAGGTTATTTTTTCAGATAGTCTTTCAGCACCAGATTGAATTTTTCCAGCGCCTTGCCGCGATGGCTCACAGCATCCTTTTCAGCGGCGGTCATCTGGGCAAAGGTTTTTTCGCCGCAAAGGAACACCGGATCATAGCCAAAGCCATCTTCTCCGGCGGGGGCAAATGCGATAGAACCGGGGCATTCGCCCTCGGCGCGCAGGATATCCCCATTCGGGAACACACAGCAGATAGAACTGACGAACCGTGCTGTGCGCTTTTCGGCGGGCACCTCGGCAAGCTCACCCAACAGTTTTTCGATGCGCTGGGTGTCGGTAGCGTCTTCTCCGGCATACCGGGCGGAATACACGCCGGGGCGGCCATCCAGTGCATCTACTTCCAAGCCGGAATCGTCGGCCACAGCAGGCAGGCCAGTCTCTTCACAGGCGGCTTTTGCTTTCAGGCAGGCGTTTTCGGCAAAGGTTGTGCCGGTCTCTTCCACTTCTGAGAGGTCGGCGGTAATCGCTTCGATACCCAGCGGGGTAAGGATGCGCTGCAATTCCTGCAATTTATGTTTATTATGGGTTGCAATGACAAATTTCATGGGAAACCTCCAGGAAATCAATTTTTGGAAAACTATCCACCGGACAGTTTTCTCATCTCTTCCCGCGTTGTTGGATGTATAAAAATTTCGTCCGTTGCGACGGACGATTGGGGGCTTCTCGCCCCCTTTTCTCGCCTACCGGCTCGGTCGGTGTTCAACGTTTGCCACTGGCAAACAACACCCCTCGCCAAAGGGACTAAGCCCCTTTGGAATCCGTATATCCGCAGGGCAGATACTGTTTTTTGTAAGCTTTCTCCACGCGTACTGTTTTCTTTTCCCGCTTACCAGCGGTCATCCCGCTCAAACAGCGCACGGGCAAAATCATCGGCGTCAAAGGGCTGCAAGTCGTCTACCTGTTCGCCTACACCGATAAATTTCACCGGCAGACCCAGCTCTTCGCGAATCGCCAGCACCACACCGCCCTTGGCAGTGCCATCCAGCTTGGTGAGCACAATACCGGTAATCCCCGCCGCTGCGCTGAATTCCCGTGCCTGGTTCACACCGTTCTGGCCGGTAGTGGCATCGAGCACCAGCAGCACCTCTTTATCACAGCCGGGCAGTTCCCGGTCGGTGATGCGGTTGATTTTTGCCAGCTCATCCATCAGGTTTTTCTTGTTGTGCAGCCGTCCGGCGGTGTCACAGATAATCACATCACTGCCGCGGGCTTTTGCCGCCGCGATGGTATCGAATACCACAGCTGCCGGGTCGCTGCCTTCGGCGTGCTTAATCATGGGCACGCCTGCCCGCTGGCTCCAGATTTCCAGCTGCTCAATGGCTGCAGCACGGAAAGTATCCGCCGCGCCCAGAATTACCTGCTTCCCTTCCCCTTTCAGACGGGAAGCCAGCTTGCCGATGGTGGTGGTCTTGCCTGCACCGTTAACGCCGATTACCAGAATCATGGAGGGGCGAGTACCGATGTTCAATTCTTCCCCGCCGCGAATCATCTCGGCTACGGTTTCCTGCAACAAGCCCATAATGGCATTGGGATCTTTGACACCCTCTTCTTTCACCCGGCGGCGCAGGGTATCACAGATATGCCCGGCAGTGGTAACGCCTACATCACCCATCACCAGCAGCTCTTCCAGCTCTTCAAACAGCTCTTCGTCAATTTTGGTAAAGGAACGCAGCATCCCGCTGATCTGGGAGCTGATGCTCTCACGGGTCTTTTTCAGGCCTTCCTTGATTTTACTGAATAATCCCATTCAAATCACTCCATTCATAATGGTGGCGGTTTGTTATAGTATAGCACACTTCTGCGGTAAAATCAGCAGAATTTATATTGCGCCCATTTTCTCGCCGTCTTCTGTGCCCCGCAGCTCCAGCAGCTTTGAAATGCCCTGATCCTGCATCGTCACACCGTAGAGCACGTCGGCTTCTTCCATGGTACCCCGGCGGTGAGTGATAGCGATAAACTGGGTATTCCGATTCATGCGCCGCAGGTAATTGGCAAACCGCGTTACGTTTACGTCATCCAGCGCGGCTTCAATCTCATCCAGCACACAGAACGGCGGCGGGCTGACCTTCATAATAGCAAAGTAAATCGAAATGGCCACCAGCGCCATTTCACCGCCGGAAAGCGACTCGATATGCGTAACGATTTTTCCCGGCGGCTGCACCGAAATCTCTATGCCCGAATGCAGTACGTCGCTGGGGTCAGTCAGCGTCAGCGAAGCGGTTCCTCCGCCAAATAATTCTTTGAAAATTCCGGTAAAATGACGGCTGATTTCATCGAACCGGGCCGTAAAGAGTTCCTGCATATGGCGGGTCAAATCGTGAATCAGCCGTACCAGCTCTTCTTTGGAGTGCTCTACGTCTTCAATCTGTGCCATAAGGAATTCATACCGCTCGGATACTTCCTTATACTCCTCAATGGCCGCCACATTGACGCTGCCCAGGCTGCGGATTTTCAGCTTGATTTCGTTCAAGCGCTTCTTGGCTTCGCCTTCATCAGAAATGCGGATGCCGATTTGTTCTGCTTCCCGGCGGGTCAGCTCATATTCATCCCACAACCGGCTGATGATACCGTCATATTCTTTTTGCAGACCGTCGCGGCGTTCTTCCAACCGAGCGAGTTCTCGGCTCAGATTTTCGCGCTGGTTGTTATAGTCCCGCTCGCTGGCTCTCAGTTCGCCAGAGCGTTTTTCCATCTCGTCGCGGCGTTTTCCGGCAAGCTCTGCCTTTTCACGGGCGCTTTGCGCCGACTCCCTGCGCTCTTCCACCTGATGGCGGCGCTCTTCGATTTCCCGGGAAAATTCCTGTATGGAGGTTTTCGATTTCTCAATCTGCCCCTGTAATTCTTCCATTCTTCCCGCAGAGTCTTCTTTGCGGCGGCGCAGATCTTCGACTGTGTTTTCCAGCGCTTCGCGGTCTTTTTGTGCAGAAAGCGCTGCCATACGGATTTCCTGCAAATGGGCGGTAACTTCTTCACTGCGCCGGGACAAATCTTCCCGATTGCCCGCAGCGGACTGGATTTCTTCTTGTAATCTGTCGATTTCTGCGGAAAGGCTTTCTTCCAGCTTCCGGGCTTCTGTCAACTGTTGCCGCAGCGCTTGCAGGCGGGTATCGGCTGTTTTCTGCTCTTCCAGCAGTTCCCCAATATGATGCCGGACAGTAAGCAGCTCGGTTTCCATACGCTTTTTTTCAGTTTCAATCTGAAAGCGCTCTTCCTGTGCGGCAGAAAGGTCTCCTTTGGAGGAAGAAAGGTCTGCCTGCGCGGCGGCAACCTCTGCGTTCAACTCTTTTAATCGGGCGACATCTTTCTGCGCTTTCTGCTGCATGGCAGCGGCTTTTTCACGGAGCCGGACGATTTCGGAGGCGCGGCTTAAAAGGCCGGAATTTCTCGCCAGCGAACCGCCGGTCAGCGAGCCGCCGGCGTTGACCACCTGACCATCCAGCGTGACAATGCGGAAGCGGTAGCGGAATCGCCGGGCAATCGCAACGGCACTGTCCAAATCCTCGGCAACCGCGATTCTGCCCAGCACGGAATTGAGTACGCCCTCATATTCTTCCTCACAACTGCACAGCGAAGCAGCCACCCCGACAAATCCAGGGCAATTTTCCAGCGAAGGCTCTTCCAGCAGGCTGCCGCGAATCGTGGAAAGAGGCAAGAACGTGGCACGGCCTGCATCCCGCTGCTGCAGCAATCGGATTGCTGCTTTTGCATCCTGCTCCGTTCCCACGACAATGTTCTGCATGGCAGCGCCCATAGCGGTTTCGATGGCCACTGCATACTGCTGCGGAACCCGGAACAAGCGGGAAAGCGGCCCATGGATACCGGAAAGATTTCCTCGGTGCGCTTCTTTCATCACGGCCTTGACGCTCTGTGCAAAGCCTTCCAGATTCCGTTCCAAATCTTCGAGGATTTTCGCACGGCGCAGCTGCTCCTGAATGTCCAGATGCAGCTGGTCATTGACCTTTTTCTGTTCCTCTGCCTTTTTGCGCCGGGATTCTACCCGCATCTCATACCCACGCACAGCATTGCGCAGGCTTTCCATCCGCCCATCTGCCGCATGCAGCATTTCTTCTGTTTCCAGAATCTCCCGCTGTATTTTGGCTTCCTGCTCCTGCCGGGCGGCAAGGGTCTGTTCAATCGAACCTTGCCGGGCGGTGATTTCCCGCACGGTGGATTCTGCACCAGTTGCCTGCACGCGTGCCTCAGAAAGCGCGGTATTCTTTTCGGCCAACTGCACTGAAAGGCTGTCTATCTGCCGGGCGGCTTCGTCGGCGCTGCGGCGCAGGTCATTCAGGCTTTCGGTTGCCTGCTGGAATTCCGTTTCGCGCGCCTGTGCTTCCTTCTCCTTCACCTGCATTTCGGTCTGACGGGATGCAATTTCCCAATCCAGATTTTTCTGGGAAGAAGCAGAGCGCTGGATTTCGTCCTGAATCCGCTCCATATCCTGCTGGGCGTGGCGGATGTCGTTTTCCAACACGGAAATTTCACCTTCCAGCCGGGCAGCGTTCTCTTCATCAGAAGCAGCCTGATTGCGCAGCTCTTCCATCTGTACAGAACAAGTATTGATCGCGGTATAGGTTTCTTCAATCCGGGCGGCCAGCGCATCCAGCTCACCAGTAATATCTGCCTGTTGGGACTGCGCCAGCGTGATTTTATCCTCCTGCTCGCGCAGCACACGGCCGGAACGGTTCAAAGTTTCCAGCCACAGGCCGATTTCGAGCGTTTTCTTTTCCTGCGACAGCGCGAGAAAACGTTCTGCCTTTTCCGCTTGTTCGCGCAGCGGGTTAATGCGGCTTTCCAGCTCGGAGACGATATCGCGCAGGCGAAGCAAGTTTTCTTCCGCTCTCGCCAGCTGGCGCTCCGCATCTTCCTTGCGGTAACGGAAACGGGAAATCCCGGCAGCTTCTTCAAAAATTTCGCGGCGGTCTTCAGAACGGGCCGCCACAATGCTGTCAATCTTGCCTTGCCCGATGATGGAATAACCGTCGCGGCCAAGGCCGGTATCCATGAAAAGTTCGTGGATATCGCGCAGGCGCACGGCGGCTTTGTTAATCATGTATTCGCTTTCTCCGGAACGGTAATACCGGCGGGTAATCGCCACGGTATCCCCGTCAAAATGAAGCTCCCGGCCGGTGTTGTCGATGGTCAGGGTAATCTCTGCATAGCCCATCGGCTTTCGTGCCGGCGTCCCGCTGAAAATCACATCCTCCATTTTGGAGCAGCGCAGCGTTTTTACCGACTGCTCGCCCAGCACCCACCGCATAGCATCGCTGATATTGCTTTTTCCGCTGCCATTGGGGCCTACCACTGCGGTGATGCCCTCTTCAAAGTGCAGCGTTGTTTTATCGGGAAAGGTTTTGAACCCCTGTAATTCCAATGACTTCAGCAGCACGGTTTTTCACCTTTTCCTTTCGTTGACTCTTTTTTCTATCTGCCCCGGCAAAACAGAAGCATCCTGTACAAACCGGACTCGCCAGCCCCGCTTTTGCAGCTCTGTAAGATTGCCCCTTTTCTGCCCCAATGCATTGGAGATGCTTTTGGGATGCACCGCCAGAACAACTTCTTCCCCATTGTTTCGGCAATTTTCGCCCAGAAGGGAAAGCGTATTCCGCAAAAAAATATGGCTCTCGCAGAGCTGCCGGAAAGCCGGATGATAGGGCCCTGCGAGCACCTGCTGCTGTAAGTCCGGGGTATCGTGCAGCCCCAGCCGGATGACGGGGATGCCCGCTTCTTCAAAAAACAGCAGCAGGCCGCTGCAAAGCTCGACTGCCTGCTGCAATGTCTGCGGCCGATAGCTGCCCTCTTCATACCACTGGGCAAGGCGGGTTCCCGGCAGCACCAACGTGGGGTAAATCCGCACAAAATCGGGATGGATGGCGGCAAACGCCGCAGCCGTTTCCCGGTCGATGCTCTCGTCTGCACCGGGCAGGCCCGTCATCATTTGCAGTCCCAGAGAAAAACCGGAAGTCTGGATTTGTGCAGAAGCTCGCTGTACATCCTGTACGGTATGACCCCGGCCATTCCGGCGCAGCACCGCGTCATCCATACACTGCGCGCCCAGCTCGATGGTGGTGAATCCATGCTCTTTTAAAAGTACCAGCCGTTCTTCATCAATTGCGTCGGGGCGGGTGGAACAGCGCACTCCGGCAAAGCCAAGCTCCTCGCGGGCACGTTTGGCAACTATCAGCAGGGAACAAAAATAATCCCGGTCAATGGCCGTAAAGCTGCCGCCGAAAAAGGCCAGCTCACACTGGGAAACCTCCTGTGTCTGCGCTGCTTTTTGGGCAAGCGCCCACACTTTCTCTGGCGTGGGCTGCTTTTGCTGCCCCGTAATGCGCCGCTGGTCACAAAAGCTGCACTGATGAGGGCAGCCGTTATGGGGCACAAAAACCGCTACATTTCCCCGGCTCAATAGCCCATCAGCTCCAGCGCTTCGCGGGCGGCCTGCTGTTCAGCTTCTTTCTTGCTACGTCCGCCGCCCTTACCGATCACGTTGCTGTTCAGGTGGACTTCCACGGTAAAATGCTTGTTATGGTCGGGGCCACTCTCGCCGGTAAGTACGTATTCCAGCCGCTCTTCGGGGTTTTGCTGGATGATTTCCTGCAAAGCGGTCTTGAAATCGCGGAACGCCTTGGGGCGGGCACTTTTCAGGGCGGGAAGCACATATTTCAAAATAAACTTACGTGCTTCCTCCATGCCATGCTCTTCCCCAGCATCCATATAAACTGCGGCAATAATTGCTTCAAAGGCATCGGCCAGAATACTGGGGCGGGTTCTTCCACCGGAATTCTGTTCGCCGTGGCTCAGGCGCAGATAGTCGCCCACGCCCATCTGTTTGGAGTAGCCGCACAGTGCTTTTTCACACACCAGCGAAGAGCGGATCTTGGTCAAATCGCCTTCGGGCAAATCGGGGCGGTGCTTGAACAGGTAGTCGGCGACCACCACGCCCAGCACCGAGTCACCCAAAAATTCCAGCCGTTCGTTGCACTTGCAGCCGTCTTTATGTTCATTGGCATAAGAAGAGTGGGTAAGCGCAGTCATGATATAGGTTGGCTCTTTAAAGTGATAGCCGATTTTCTCTTCCAGTTCACGGAGATTCCTCATGCATTTTCCCCCTTTTCTGCCCCGGCAGCTTTCATTTCCTGTACAGAACGGGTGATCTTACTCACTACATCGCCCTCTACATAGGCTTTTGTCAGCCGCAACGCATTTTTAAAGGTTTGTGCCTTGGCGCTGCCGTGAGCTTTGAATACAGGCTTTGCCGCGCCCATAATCGGCGCGCCGCCATACTCGTTGTAGTCCACCTGCTTTTTGAGCTGTTTCATATCATTCAGAATCAAAGCAGCAGCCAATTTATTCTTCGTGCTCTTGGTAAAGATGCCCTTGATTTTCTTCATCAGAGTCAAAGCAACGCCTTCATAGAGCTTCAAAATGATGTTTCCAGTAAAACCGTCGCACACAATTACGTCGCCGGCATCCACAGGAATATCTCTTGCTTCAATATTGCCGACAAAATTCACCGGCGTATTTTTCAAAAGCTTGAAAGTTTCCAGCTGGAGCTCGCCGCCCTTGTGGTCTTCGGTACCCACGTTGGCCAGTGCAACACGGGGATTTTTCACACCCATCACATGCTCCATATAGGCTGAACCCATCATGGCAAACTGCTGGAGCATTTCAGGACGGCACTCCACATTGGCGCCGCCGTCAATCAGCATAAAGGAACCATTATCCTTGGGCATTACCGGCGCGAACGCCACGCGCTTCACACCCTTAATGCGCTTGACGATCATGTTTGCACCGAATACCAGCGCGCCGCTATTTCCGGAAGAAACAAATGCGTCACCGTCTCCGGCAGCCAGACGGCGCAGACCCTCTGCCAAAGAACAACCGCTCTTTTCTTTCATGATGCTCTTGGGGGAATCGTCCATGCTAATAACGTCCGGTGCATCAGCAATCTCCATACGGTTCAGAGAAATATTATTTTCCGCTGCTACCTGACGGATGATCTTCTCACTGCCCGTGAGCAGGATGTCGATATCCAGCTCTTCTACTGCCATTTGGCAGCCTTTCAGGATTTCCAGGGGTGCGTTGTCCCCTCCGAATGCGTCTACGATGATTTTCACAGCAAACACCTCATTTCACCGGCAAGTTTACGCCGGACAATTTCTTTTATTCTTGGTGGGAGAGAATCTCCGAAACCATAGTAAGCCCTCTTTGTGACAAAGCCGCATAACGGGTACGCTTGTCCCGGATATGGGGCTCGATGGGTGGCAGCACGCCGAAGTTTGCGCCCATGGGCTGGAAGTCCTTGGTGGGGCTGTTGGCCACATAATCGGCCAGCGCGCCCATCATTGTTTCCCGGGGAAGAATCAGCCGCTTTTTCCCAAGCAAATAGGTAGCGGCGTTCCTTCCTGCCAGAATTCCGGAAGACGCGGACTCCATATAGCCCTCCACACCGGTAATTTGCCCGGCAAAGAAGAGTTCCGGGCGGGATTTCACGCTGTAATCCGCCGAGAGGAAGCCCGGGGATTTTAAAAATGTGTTGCGGTGCATCACGCCATAGCGGACGATTTCTGCATTTTGCAATCCGGGAATCATCCCGAATACCCGCTTTTGTTCGCCAAATTTCAAATTGGTCTGGAATCCCACCAGATTATACAGGGTTCCTTCTGCATCCTCCCGGCGCAGCTGTACCACCGCCCAGGGGCGATGTCCAGTGCGCGGGTCGCGCAGTCCCACCGGTTTCAGCGGGCCGAACCGCAGGGTATCTTTTCCCCGCTGTGCCATCACTTCCACCGGCATACAGCCCTCATAAACCTTGGGGTTCGCCACGTCGAAATCGTGTACCGGAGCGCGCTCGGCATTCACCAGTGCGTCATAGAAGGCTTCATACTCCTCTTTGTTCATGGGGCAATTGAGGTACGCATCGTCCTCACCCTTATCATATCGGGAAGCGGCAAAACACAAAGAGCGGTCAAGGCTTTCCGCTGTAACGATAGGAGCAGCAGCATCAAAAAAGCTCAGACCGCCGCCGCACATTTTGAAGATATCCTCTGCCAGCGCATCCGCGGTCAGGGGGCCGGTGGCCACAACCACACAGCCCTCCTTCGGGATTTCCGTGACCTCTTCATGGACAACGGTAATCAGTGGATGGGCCTCAATTTTTTCGGTGGCCATTTTGGCAAATTCTACCCGATCCACAGCCAAGGCTCCGCCTGCGGGGACGGCGCACTGGTCGGCACAGGCCATCAGCAGCGAACCGAACCGGCGCATTTCCTCTTTCAGCATTCCGGCGGCGCTTTCCAGCCGGGCGGCTTTGAGGGAATTGGAGCAGATGAGCTCTGCAAACAGAGGGCTTTGATGGGCCGGTGTGCGTTTTTCCGGTTTCATTTCAATCAGTCGGACAGGCACGCCCATTTGTGCGGCCTGCCATGCGGCCTCACAACCGGCGAGCCCTGCTCCGATAACGGTCAGCTCCATGTGGGACTCCTTTCCTATTGGGGTTCTGGTATGAGGGGATTACATTTCTGGTTTCCCCTTGGAAAACCAGGGAAAGGCTACATTTGAAACAGGGCAGGGCCCCTTTTTTCTTGCAAAAAGGGCCCTCTTACAAAACATTCCCCCGGAATGTTTTGTAATTCACCCCCGAAAATGCGCCTTTCAGGTTTGGGGTGTTTCGCCCATTGCGATGGACGATTGGGGGCTTCTCGCCCCCTCATCCCCTCGCAACCTTTTGAAAAAGGTTGACGAAAACTTTATATTCGCGGGGAAACAAGTGCAAATTTTCACGCTGCTGCCTCGCGAACTTGGAAGCGAATATTGTCCGTCACGTATTATTTATTCTTCGTCTTGCTGCACCTTTTCATAGCCACAGTCCGGCGTGATACAGTAGAACTTGGGATGCTTCCCCTTCTTCTTCAGAAGCGTTTTACCGCAGCGGGGGCACTTTTCCATAGTCGGTTCGTCCCACGAAACGAAATCACAATTGGGGTACTCGCTGCATCCATAGAACACACGGCCCCGCTTGGATTTTTTCATCACAACTTTACCGCCGCACTTGGGGCACTCTGCGCCGGTTTCGTGGACGATCTTCTTGATATTTTTACACTCCGGGTAACCAGAGCAGGCAATAAACTTTCCATACCGGCCAAATTTAACCACCATGGGACGGCCGCATTTTTCACAAATCAGATCGGTCTGGTCTTCCTTCAGCGTAATTTTGACGCCTTCCATTTCGGTTTTGGCCTTTTGCAATGTCTTGTCAAAATCGTCATAGAAGCTATGCAGCGTCTCAACCCAGTTTTCTTCGCCGCTCTGCACCTTATCTAAATCACTCTCGACCTGTGCAGTGAATTTCACATTGACGATTTTCGGGAATCGCTCCTTCATCAGCTGGGTGGAAACTTCTCCCAACTCCGTGGGCTTAAATGCCTTTCCTTCTCGCACCACATATTCCCGCCCGGTAATGGTGGAAATGGTGGCAGCGTAGGTGGAAGGACGGCCAATACCGTTTTCTTCCAATGCTTTAATCAGAGAAGCTTCGGTATAGCGTGCCGGAGGCTGGGTAAAGTGCTGGTTTCCGGCAAGCTCTTTCTTACGCAAGGGCATGTCCTTTTCCAATACCGGCAGTGCGCCAGTCTCTTCGCTTTCTTCGTCCTTGCCCTCGACATACAGCACGGTAAAGCCATCAAAGGTGACGGTGTAGCCGGAAGCCTTGAACAGGTATCCGTTTGCAGTAATGTCAGCTTGTGTAGTGCTTTGCAGGCAGTTTGCCATCTGGCAGGCCACAAACCGCTCCCAAATGAGCTTGTAGAGTTTATACTGGTCGCCGGTCAGGCTGGATTTTACCTCGTCAGGGGTCAGCCGCACATTGGTAGGGCGGATAGCCTCGTGGCCATCTTGAGCGCCTGCACGGGTTTTATACTGACGGGGTTTATCGGGCACATACCGGTCGCCCCAACGCTCGCGGATATATTCGGCGGCTTCCTTCACCGCGTCCTCCGACAAGCGCAGCGAGTCGGTTCTCATATAGGTAATCAGGCCCACAGCGCCCTGCCCTTCAATCTCCACGCCTTCATACAGCTCCTGGGCAGCCTTCATGGTACGGCGTGCCTGGAATCCCAATTTGCGGGAAGCTTCCTGCTGCATGGTAGAAGTGCTGAACGGCGGAGCCGGAGACTTGCGGCGGCTGCCTTTCTTGATTTTGGCAACAGTAAACTGCGCATCTTCCAGCTTTTCCAGAATAGCGTCAGCTTCTTCTTTGTTGGAAATCTTGATTTTATTTCCGGCTTCATCTCCATAGAAGGAAGCGGGGAACGCCTTCCTTCCGCCCTTGGGAATCAGCTTTGCGTCGATGGTCCAGTATTCTTCCGGCTTAAAGGCGCGGATTTCCTCTTCCCTGTCCACCACCAGACGCACCGCCACCGACTGCACGCGGCCTGCGGAAAGGCCCTTACGGATAACCTTTGCCAAAAACGGGCTGAGCTTATAGCCTACCAAGCGGTCGAGAATCCGGCGGGCCTGCTGGGCATTGACCAAATCCATATCAATCCGGCGGGGGTTCTCCATACCGGTTGCCACGCCGGTTTTGGTAATTTCATTAAAGGTTACACGGTTTTCTTCGTTGATGTCCAGCCCCAGAATGTAGGCCAGGTGCCAGGAAATGGCTTCCCCTTCCCGGTCAGGGTCGGTTGCCAGATAAATGCCGTCGCTTTGGGCAGCGGCGGTTTTCAGTTCATCCACCAGTTTTTCTTTGCCTTTGATAATGGTATATTTCGGGGCAAAATCGTGCTTCACATCCACGCTCAACCGTTTTTCCGGCAAATCGCGCACATGGCCCATAGAGGCCACCACTTCATAGCCGGGCCCCAGATATTTTTTAATGGTTTTCGCCTTGGAAGGCGACTCCACAATGACAAGCTTTGACAAGGCAGTTCACCTATCTTTCATGTAGTCAGATTCTTTCAAATCATTCCGGGACTTTCCGGACGAATTCCGGAAAGCAGTACAGCTTCATCGTATCATTTTCACTTTGCTGTATTTGTCGAATACGCCCCGGCGATTGAAAGCGTTGGGAAATGTAAATCTTGTGAAAACCGACCGCAACGGGACGGCTTTCACAGGATTTACCAAAAGGAGTCAGCTTTTCTTGGCATAACGTCTTCCGGAAAAGGCCTGTACACGTCCAGCCATTTCCAACTCAGTAGCGGAAATCAGAAACTTTGAAAAAGACATACCGGTTTTTTCCATCAGCCGATATGCGGTCTGCGGTTCGCGTGTGAGTGATTCATACAGTGCCTGCGCATCCACCGAAAGCGGCTTTTCTGTTCCAGCGTGCGTCTGCATCTCTATTTCCAGCGCTTCTTCAGAAGATTCTTCTTTCGAAGTATCGGATGATTTCGACCCGTCCAGCGATATGCCCTGCATTACTTCTGACAATGGCTGACGTTCAGGAACCTGCAAGGCTGGAAAACGGCCTTTGTATTCCACAAGGATGTCCGCCGCACAGGAAATGGGCTTGGCGCCGTCCCACAGCAACTGCAAAACGCCTTCTGCATTGGAGCGCCAACAGTCCACCATCAGCGTGAATACATCACGGTCTTGTTCCACCGCGTGCTGCGCTGTCATCAGGCTGCCGCTTTTTATACTCGCTTCTGTCACCAGTACGCCGCAGCTCAGCCCGGAAATCAATCGGTTCCGGATGCCAAAATGCCATTTTCTTGCCGCTGTGCCCGGAGGAAACTCACTGACCAGCGCCCCATGGCTGCGGATGCTTTTACGCAGCTGTTTATTGGATTTGAGATACGGGACATCCAGCCCGGTCGCCAGCAGCGAAACCGTTTTTCCACCGGCTTCTATCGCCCCATTATGGGCAGCGGAATCGATACCGATCGCGCCGCCGCTCACCACAATCACTCCAGCACGGGCCAATTGTGCACTGAGGGTACGGGCTGCCGCCACGCCGCCTTCTGAGGGCTGACGCGTGCCCACAATTGCTATTGTGGGAATATCATCGACTGGCGGCAACTCTCCCTGCACATACAATACCGCAGGTGGAGCGGCAATCTGGCGCAGACAGTCTGGATATCCTCGGCTGTCCGGGGTCAGAACCTGCATTCCTTTTGCTTCGGCCTGTCTGAAAATTTTAGCACAATCTTCCAGCGTAATTTGAGATGCGCGAGCAGACTCGGCCGGTGTAAAAACCGTATGGTCTTCCCGCAAAGTGGGAGCCTCTTCGAAAAAAGAGCGGATAGAAGAAAACTTCCGGCATAGCTGCATGGGTTTGCGGCTTCCTACACCGAAAACCTGCTGTGCCCAAATCCAGTACAAAATGTTTTCTTCCATACAGTGGCCCCTCTTTCTTTACAGTATAGATTGGTCTGTTGTGTGAACGATTATGAGCGAACCATTTCCCACATCAGGATGGCCGAAGAAGAGGCTGCATTCAGCGATTCTGCGCGCCCACCCATGGGGATGGTAACCCGTTTACTGCATGCGGCAATGGTCTCTGGCAGCAGGCCATTTCCTTCATTGCCCACCAACAGGAGAGAACCAGCGGGGAAAGGACATTCCGTTACTTTCTCCGCGGAAGAATCGGGTACAGCGGCAAAGGTAGTAAACCCGCGCTGATGCAGCTGCTCTGCACAGGCAGTGAATTCGCCGCCTTCAAATACAGACAGCCGGAACGCCGCCCCCATACCGGCGCGCAGCGTTTTGGGGCTGAATACATCGCAGCAGGTACCAAACAGAACCAGGCCGGAAATTCCCAGCGCCTCTGCGGTACGCATCACCGCACCCAAGTTGCCCGGGTCCTGCAAGTTTTCGACCGCGATATATTTTCCGGCAGGATGCAGCTTTTCCAGCCCGGCAGGGGTTGGAAGCGTACATACAGCAAACACGCCCTGGCTGCTTTTGGTATCGGAAAGCAGCTCAGCGACATGCGGTTCCACAGTATAGACCTCTTCTGCCTGCTGTGCCAGCGGTTCGAGGTAATCATGATATTTCTCCCCCGCTTTTGGGGTGAAAAACAGCCGCCGCACCGTGGTATTGCTGCGCAGGGCATCATAACACAGCCGTGCGCCTTCCACGACAAAAAGGCCCTGTGCCCTTCTGTTTTCCACAGAACGCACGAGCCCGGCGGTTTCTTTTACCAGTTCGTTTTTGCGGCTTGAAATATGGTTAGCCATGCGTGTCCTTTCTCTCTCAAAATGCAGCTAAAAGATACGCCCGGAGCCAACAGACCCCGAGCGCACTGACAGCTTATTAGAGAGCAGCCTTGGCCTGCTCGACCAGAGCCTTGAATGCGGCTTCGTCGGCGATGGCGATTTCGGACAGCATCTTGCGGTTCAGCGTGATGCCAGCCTTCTTCAGACCGTTCATAAAGGTGGAATAGTTCATGCCGTTCATCTTGCAGGCAGCAGAAATACGAGTGATCCACAGACGGCGGAAATCTCTCTTTCTGTGCTTACGGCCGATATATGCATAGTTGCCGGACTTCATGACAGCCTGCTTAGCCATCTTGAAGTGTCTGCTCTTGGAACCCCAATAGCCCTTAGCCAGCTTCAGAACCTTTTTTCTTCTCTTGCGGGTCATCAACGCGCCTTTTACACGTGCCATTTCTTATACCTCCAACTAAATTATAGGAATCAATGAGTCAAAATCTTATTTGTAGGGCAGGAGTCTCTTCACCTGACGGACATTGGTCTTATCCGCAACGGTGGTTCCACGCAGAGCGCGCTTGGTCTTGCGGGTTTTGCCATGGCCGTTGAGCAGGTGGCTCTTGTTGGCATGTGCGCGGATAACCTTACCATTTTTAGAAATCTTGAAGCGCTTTTTTGCGCCGCTGTGAGTCTTAATCTTGGGCATGACTGCTCCTCCTTAGAAGTGTTTATTATTTGACGGGCTTGGGGGCAAGGAACATCAGCATGTTTCTTCCCTCAAGCTTCGCCGGCTTTTCAATGTTGGCAAACTCGGCGCAGGCTTCTGCGAACCGACGCATGGTCTCATAGCCGTGCTCCGGGTGGCCCATTTCGCGGCCGCGGAACCGGATGGAGACTTTTACCTTGTTGCCGTCCTCCAAAAAGCGCTTGGCGTGACCCATTTTTGTGTTAAAATCGTGGGTGTCGATGTTGAGAGACAGACGAATCTCCTTGATTTCCACAACGCGCTGATTCTTACGGGCTTCCTTCTCACGCTTTGCCTGCTCGAAACGGAACTTGCCGTAGTCGATGATCTTGCAAACCGGGGGCTTTGCCGTGGGCGCGATCTTTACCAGGTCGAGGTTGCGGGCATAGGCCTTTTCCAGTGCCTGGCTGGCGGGCATGATACCCAGCTGAGAGCCGTCGGAATCGATGACGCGAACTTCTTTATCGCGGATTTCTTCGTTGATCTGCAGTTCCTTGTTGCTAATTGGTAAGCACCTCCAAAACACGTAGTCATCAAAACAAAAGCACGGACAAAAAGTTCTGTCCGTGCGTCAATCCTCAAGAAAACAAACAGAGCCTCTGCTCTGTTCTTCCAATCGTATTGACCCGTGACAGACGAAACTCCACAGGTGAGAACCTTTCTGTTCTTCTTTGTTTTACCTAAGATATTATACGCGGCCCCATACAAAATGTCAAGGTTTTTTTGCAGAAATGTATATTCCTTTTTTCCTTGCGGCAAAATATGGGTAAGAAAGCAATAGGCTTCCGCGAATCATTCTTTGCGGCTTATCCCGATAAATGGAGGTTTCTATGATTATTTCTTTTGTGCGCACCGTTCTGCTGTACATAGTCATCCTGGCTGCTGTACGGCTTATGGGGAAACGGCAAATCAGCGAGCTGCAGACTTCCGAGCTGGTGGTAACCCTGCTGATTTCCGACATCGCAGCGATTCCCATGCAGGATACCGGCCAGCCGCTGGCCAGTGGGTTTATTCCCATTGCGGTTCTGGTCATGTGTGAAATTGCCATCTCTGTTTTTATGCTCAAAAGCGGTAAATTCCGCCGCCTGGTGTGCGGCAAACCCATCGTGCTCATCAATAATGGGCAGCTGGACCAGAAAGAAATGTCCCGCCTGCGTCTGAGCATCGAAGACCTCTTTGAAGAGCTGCGAGAAAAGGACGTCTTTTCTATCCACGATGTGGCCTGGGCGATTATGGAGACCAACGGTAAGCTGAGCATTGTCAAAAAGCCGGAAGCCGATCTCCCCACCAACCAAATGCTGGGGCTCTGCCCATCCGACACGGGGTTGGAAGTGGTGGTCATCAGCGACGGCGAATTCTCGGACTCTTCGCTGCACCTGTGCGGTCAAAACCGCCGCTGGGCCGAAGACATCCTGTCTCAGCAGGGGCTCTCCCTGCGGCAGGTATTTATTATGACCGCCGACATGCAGGGCGGGTATGCCATTATCCCTAAGGATGGAAAGCATTTTTCCGCCACGAAAGGAGGCAGCACATCATGAAACGTTTGTGGGCATCCGGTATTCTGCTGGTATTGCTGCTGATATTATGCGGACTGGGATATTCTACTGCACAGTCCTCCTCCCGCAAGATGACAGAAGAGCTCAGCCAGCTGCGAGCAGAAATTTATAACGGGAATTATTCCACTGCACTGGCAGTAAGCCGAAATTTACAGCGTCAGTGGGAAGAAGAACACCGAAAGCTGTGCACCTTTATGCCCCATGCCAGCCTGGCGCCCATTCAAGAAACGCTGGCCGAACTGCCTGCGCTGATTCAAAACCACGAAATCGGAATATTAGAAGCCCGGTGCAGCCTTGCTGCTGCGCAATTTGCCCAGCTGACCGAAACCGAAACGGTCACGTTGGACAACGTGCTGTAAACTTTTACTGCACCAGATGCACATGCTTGATACGTCCGTTTTTGCCGCTGCTTTTTACTACCAGCCCCTGAATATCACTGACAAATTTGACAAAGGTAGTATACCCGTAGTTCTTCACATTGAACTGTGGGTATTTTTCCATCAGCCACTGGTTCAGCTGGCCCAGATTTACTCTGCTGTGCCGGGCTTTTTCCCAATCGCGCACATAGGCTACGATTGCCAGCCGGACAGAATCTGCGTCCAGATGGTTCTGCCGCAGTGATACAAAGATGACATTATTGATGCGTGTGAGGCTCAGCCCGTCAAAAGAAGAAAGGAATTTGGAAAGCTTGGTATAACCATAGTTGCGAACATCAAAATCCGGGTAGCGCTTGAGCAGGTGATTGCCCAGCTCGCCAATGCTGATGCCCTTTTCCTCGTCACTGTTCTCACTAATGATATTCACCATCGCGCGCAGAATGGTATCGATATCCGTCATGTTTTCGCCGCTGTCGGCTTTTTCTTCCGCAGCCTCTGCCTCGGCATCAGCGCGCAGCACCTCGAGATATTTGAACACATTGCACGCCACGCTGAATGGTTTGGGGGTCTTCTTTTCTCCCATGCCCACCACCATCATGCCCGATTCGCGCAAACGGGTGGCGAGTTTGGTGAAATCACTGTCGCTGGAGACCAGACAGAACCCCTCCACGTTGCCGGAATACAGGATGTCCATGGCATCAATAATCATCGCAGAGTCAGTTGCATTTTTGCCATAGGTATAACTGTACTGCTGCACCGGCGTGATGGAATTTTCGAGCAGCTGGCTCTTCCAGCCGGATGCCGCCGAGCTGGTCCAGTCACCATAAATCCGCTTATAGGTCACACTGCCATAATTTGAAATCTCATCGAGAATATATTTGATATAAATATTGGATACATTTTCTGCGTCAATCAACACCGCAAAGCGTTTTTCTTCCACCTGATCTCCTCCTGTATACTTTAATAAAATGCGTCGGAACCTCCGGCCGCAATTTCTCATAGCAGGTTTAGTATACCACATCAGGCAAAAAGAAAAAAGTCCCTGCTTTTTTAGAAAACATTACCAACTATATAAGGTTTTAATTGCTATTTTGAAGATGTCTCTTGAAAAAGCTCGGGCAGCGTACCGAAAGTATATCCCATCTGTTCCCAGCGCGTCAAAAGTTCATCCAAAATCTCCGCATTGGTTTGAGAGGTACTGTGCAGCAGCACAATTGCACCCGGATGGATGCGTCCCGTAAGTTTTTCAAAGGCTTCTTCATGGCTGGGCTGTTTGTCCTGATACCAGTCCACATAGGCGAGACTCCAGAAAACCGTGTGGTACCCCAATTCCTGCGCCTGCTGCAAGTTGCTCTCGCTGTATTTCCCCTGCGGCGGCCGATAATATTTCTGCATTTTTTCCCCGGTTGTTTCTTCATACAAAGCTTCCAAACTGGTCAGCTCTTTTTCAAATGATGCTTTTTCCGAGATTGAAGACATATCCGGGTGGTGATATGTATGGTTTCCCACCAGATGCCCTTCTTTTACCATGCGCTTTACAAGCTCCGGGCTGGTTTCGATATAATTCCCCACCACAAAAAACGCGGCTTTTACCGAATGTTTCTTTAGCGCGTCCAGGATAGCAGGTGTACAGCCGTTTTCATAGCCTGCGTCAAAAGTCAGATAGATTACCTTTTTTTCCTCACTTCCGGCATAACAGGCGTCATACTGAGCAAGAAATTCCGAGGAAGCATTTCCGACAGGGGTTTTTCCTTCCTGCTGGAAGCTCAGCCCCCAGTTAGTATCTGCTGAAGTTGTTTGTGCACCGCCCTGTGCCAGGGTCGCCAGCCAAGAAACCATCAGGCCGGAAAATACCACGAATACACCCAACCCTACTAAAACCTGCTGCTTTTTCCACACTGCGAACATCCGGTCACTCCCTTTCACATTGCTCTCTTTTATGCATATGGAAGCGCCGCCCGAAATATGAAGAAGCATTTCAATAAAGAAAATTTGTATCTTTTCTCTGAAACTATACTTCCGGCCTACAACACCAGGTATCAAAAAATTGGCCCACGCAGTAATCCCCTTCACAATGGGAAAGCAAAACTTTTTCGATTTTTCCAGTCAGGTCGCCTTGGCAGCAAACACGAACCGGCGTATAGTTGGGAGTATACCCCTCCCACACGAGTCCTTCCAGCTTCTGCTCGAACAGTACCGGTTCAATCCGGCCTACCTGCTGCTGCAAAAATGCGCGGCGTGTTTCTTCAGTCGCTTCGATCAACGCATGGCTTCTTGCCTCTTTTACCGCATTGGTGACCTGTCCGGGCATATTATAGGCAACCGTCCCGGGACGGCGGGAATATGCGAAAACATGTACCTTTGCCATCTGCATTTCGCGCGCAAAGGCCAGCGACTGCGCAAACTCCTCTTCCGTTTCTCCGGCAAAGCCGACCATCATATCAGTGGTAATTGCCACATTCGGGAACACCTCACGCAGCTTCTGCACAATGCGGCGATATTCGGCGGTATCATAATGGCGGTTCATACGGCGCAGGGTGGCGTCACAGCCGCTTTGCAGAGAAAGGTGGAACTGCGGGCACAGCTTCTCCTGCCGGGCCAGACGTTCAATCACATCATCCTGCAATTGCTCGGGCTCCAGTGACCCCAGCCGCACACGGACAATGTCGTCCACCGCACAGGCAGCCTCGACCGCATCGCACAGATGTAGGCCGATATCCTGCCCATAGGCCGAAAGGTTGATGCCGGTGAGCACCACTTCGCGGTACCCATGCCGGCCCAGTGTTTCCAGCTCTTCACGCAGCTCTGCCATGGGCTTGGAGCGGATACGTCCTCTGGCATAGGGAATAATACAATACGAACAGAAACGGTTGCAGCCGTCCTGGATTTTGACAAAAGCACGTGTACGTTCATGAAAGGTTTCCACCTTCATGGATTCAAATGGTTCTCCGGTCTCATGCGGAACAATATCAATCACACGCTGATGCGTCTCAAAAAACTGACGCAGGTCAGGAAGCAGTGCGGAGCGGTTGGAGTTGCCCAGAACCACGTCGGCATCCTCCAGCGCGGCGGCTTCTTCGGGGAATGCCTGCGGCATGCAGCCGGTGAGCACAATGGCGGCAGCAGGATGGTTTCTTCTGGCACGGTGCAGGGTCTGGCGCACTTTATGATCGCTGGCAGCCGTAACCGTACAGGAGTTGATCAGCACTACATCAGCCGGTTCAGAACCGCTGCAAACGGCAAATCCGGCTTCGGTCAGCTGTGCCAGCATCGCCTGTGTCTCGTACTGGTTGACCTTGCAGCCCAGCGTAATAGCAGATACTTTCATCATGAAGAAGTTCTTCCTTTCTTTCGTAAGTCATGTGCAGCCTGCACACTTGAATACGCGTGTAAAATTTTTTCTATGTGGGAATTTTCTTGTATAAAATTCCTCTGACAGCATGGATTTTTTAGATAAATTGGGAGGTGTTGTCAAAGGTTCGGGGAAAAGAATCTGGTTATATTGCATCTTGACCAGATTTTACTCGTGCGGTATGATAAAAGAGTCCTAAACGGTTTTGTCAGAAAACAGGATAAATCTGTGATTCAGAATTACAGGAGGTATCATTATGCAGACTCTTCAGATCGTGCTTGCTACCATCGATGATGTCAAGCGCTTTGTAACGCTCACCAACAAATACAGTTTTTCCATTGATCTCTCCAATGGCAAGTATAAAATTGACGCAAAATCCATTATGGGCGTGTTCAGCTTGGGAACTTCTCAGCCGGTAACTCTTGAGATTGACAGCGATGCTTCTCAGAGCCGGGAAGTTGAGGAATTCATCAAAGCCGTACAGGAATTTGCTGTGCAATAATCACTGCAAAACAAGATATCACCGTATTTTGGAAGCGGCCTGCTCCTTTTCAGGAGTCAGGTCGCTTTTTCCATTTCTTCAATTTTGCCCGAAAGCTCTTCCCACTCCAGCAAAAGCTCTTCATTGCGCGCATTCAGGCGATCCATCTCTGCAGAAAGCTCCATTGTTTTTTCAAAGTCGCTGGCAGTTTCTGGATTTTGCAGCTCTTCGCCCAGCTGGCGGATTCGCTCGTCATTCTGTTCGGTTTCGGCTTCCAGACGGGAAAGAGCAGTGCGCGCCTTTCGCAGTTCAGAGGCCTTTTCTTTACGAAGTCGGTATTCATTCACTTTGGGGGCAGCCTGCACGGCTTTTTCTTCCTGCTCTTCCTTGCGGCGGGCCAGATATTCCTCGTAATTGCCGATATATTCCTGTGCGCCGTCGCGGTCAAGATAGTAGATGCGGTCAGCCAGCTTGTTAATCAGGTAACGGTCATGCGAGACGATGAACAGCGTGCCGTCATAGTGCAGCAGCGCATCTTCCAGCGCTTCACAAGACTGAATGTCCAGATGGTTGGTCGGTTCGTCCAACAGCAAAAAGTTTGCTTTCGAGAGCATCAATCGCAGCAGCAGCAGGCGTGCACGCTCACCGCCGCTCAGGGCAGAAACCATCTTGTACACATCCTCACCGCGGAACAGGAACACGGCCAGTGCATTGCGGATCTCTGTCTCGGTCATGCGCGGGTGGCGGTCCCAGATTTCATCCAGCACGGTCTTGGATTCATCCAACCCGCTCTGCATCTGGTCGTAATACCCCACATCAATGCCCGCACCAAAACGCACGCTGCCCGCTGTGGCTTCATATTCCCCCATCAGGATTTTCAGCAGCGAGGTTTTGCCGCAGCCGTTGGGGCCGATAAGGAAAATCCGTTCCTGACGGTGTACTTCCATATCTACATGGGAAAACAGCGGTTTATTGTCGAAAGAGAGCGCGAGATTCTCGGTAAACATCACATCATTGCCGCCGCGCTGGCTGGCGCCAAAGCCGAAATGGATGGAGGGCAGCACCGAATCCGGCTTGACAAGCGTTTTTTCCAGCCGGGCGATCACCTTGAGTTTACTCTCGGCTGTGCGGATATTTTTCTCGCGGTTCCACTGGCGCTGCTGCGCCACAATCCCCTCCAAGCGCTTGATTTCACGCATGGTGTTGTCATATTTGCGCTGGATGGTCAGCGCGTTTTCTTCTTTCTGGTCGAGATGCTGGGTGTAGTTGCCCTTATAGAGCGTCAGGCGCTGATGTTCCATCTCAAACGTGCGCTCGGTCACATTATCCAGGAAAAAACGGTCATGCGAAATGACCAGATAAGCGCCCGCAAAACCACGCAGAAAATCTTCCAGCCATTCCACCGACTGGATATCGAGATGGTTGGTCGGTTCGTCCAACAGCAGCAGATTCGCGCCGCTGAGCAGCATTTTGGCCAGCTGCAGCTTTGCTTTCTGTCCACCGCTGAGTACCCCCACCGGCATGCCCATCTGTTCATCTGAAAATCCAAGACCCAGCAATGCACTGCGGGCGCGTGCACGGCAAGTGAGGCCGCCCTGTGCAGCAAACTGATCGTTTAAAAGCATCTGCCGCTCAATCAGCCGGTCATCCGGGTGCACCTGCAATCGTATGTTGATGTCTTCCAGCTCCTGCTCCATTGCAAGCAGGGAAGAAAAAACCGTCAGCACTTCGTTATAAGCGCTCCGATCCAAATCACGGCACACATGCTGCTCCATATAGCCGATACGGCATTCTTTTGATTTATAAATTTCACCGCCGTCATACGACAGGTCACCCGTAAGAATTTTAAAAAGGGTCGTTTTGCCAGAACCGTTCACGCCCACCAGACCGATATGGTCGTGGTCCTGAATCTCAAAGGAAGCGCCTGCAAAAACCAGATCGGTGCCAAATGATTTTTGCAGCTGGCTGATACTGAGCAGAGCCATAGAATCCGTTCTCCTTCTTTCTCAATACAGTCCCCCTACAGGCTTCACGAAGCATAAGAGGCTGTAATAAAATGCATATTCATTTTATTATACAAAATCCGATACAGAGAATCAAGATGCATTACAGCTTTCAGAAAAAGAGAAAACCCGGAAAACATTACAACAACTGCAGCAGATTCGTCTGAAAAGCAAAAATTCCCACCGGTTGTGTTCTCTGACCGGTGGGAATTTTAACTCAGATGAATTTCTCTTCGCTGATAAATTTAAAGCGCAGCTCATAGAGCGTCAAGCCGCCCTGTGCAAAGAAGACCTTAAAGTATTCCTTGCCGCTGTCAAACGAGATCAGAGAGGTGCGCTCCACTGTCTCTCCGCCGGTTCCCATAAACGAGAACATTGTGGCGTGATGACGTGCCGAGATTGTGACCGGGATCTGCGCTACGCCGCCTACATCGCTGGAAGCAACCGCAGTTACTTCATAGGTTCCTTCCTGTTCAGTGAGAATCGTGTAGGTAGTGGTGCTTCCCTTGGCGGTAGGAATACCGTGCAGATCCATCACTGCACCATCGCGGATAACAAAATCAATGGTCTCCGGCTCGGGAAGATCAAATTCTTCCCCAGAAGAAGACGCTGCCTTGCGGTTTTCCATACAGTGGGAATTCATCAGGAAGCGGCAGAGGTTTTCAGCACTGCGCAGCAGTTCGCCGCGATGCAGTGTGCCGTCTTCCAGAGAAGCCATGGTATTGTCATTCATGGTATTTTTTTCAGCATCGACAACCACCATATACAGGTCGTTCTGTGCGCGAATCATGGCACGGGTGTTCTCTCGATACCCCTCTTCGCCTTCCTCGTTCATCTTGGCCCACCAGTCGGTCATCACGATTCCGGTATATCCCCATTCACCGCGCAGGATGGTAGTGCACAGGTCATAATTTCCGGCAGCCCAGATGCCATTGATCGGGTTGTAAGAAGTCATGATGGAACGCGCATTGCCCTCTTTCACGGCAATCTCAAAACCGCGCAGGTAAATGTCGCGCAGCGCACGTTCAGAGACATCCGAGCTGACAAAAAAGCGTTTGAACTCCTGGTTATTGGCACAGAAGTGTTTGATGGTGCCGGTCACACCATGGCGGTGCATACCGCGCAGCTGGGCAGCAGCCATACGTCCGGTCAACAGCGGATCTTCGGAGAAATACTCAAAGTTACGGCCATTCAGCGGACAGCGATGGATATTGATGCCCGGTCCAAGAAGAGTATCCACACGGTTGCGGTACAGCTCTTCGCCCATGCAGTCAAACAGCTCTTCGTTCAATTCATCGTCAAAGGTACAGGCCAAAAGGGTACCGCTGGGAATACTGGTAGCATGGGTTCCGCAGTCCATACGGATACCGGAGGGGCCATCAGCACAGCAGCCGGCGGGGATACCAAACGCACGCAGGCGTGGGGTCAGGCCACCGAATGCACCGGCAGTGCCCAGCGTAACTTTGGGAGAACACATACCTTCGCCGCGCACCAGGCAGGCCAGATCCTCATCTGTCAGCTGGGACAGGAATTGACGCATGGTATTTTTTCCTTCTTTTACGTCTTTCAGAAGGATTCCCAAATCTCCGGAATACTGCACATTTTCGGGACGGTGAGAGGTGATGCGCTCTGTCAGATTATAGGTGCGCTGCGGCACAGGCTCCATCTCGGGCACCAGCTTGCCGTCTTTTACGCGCGGATGCATGCGCTGCATCGAGAAAGTGGGGGTCATACACTCGGTCAGCTCTTCCAGCACCACAGTTTCGTCCATCATAAAGGCAAAAGTTTCCTCTGCCGAACGCACATCGGTACCCACATAGAACAGGTACTCACCCGCTTCCAGTACACGGCAGGATTTATGTCCGGTTACACCGCTGTCATCATAAGAAGAGAACACCGACATGGGAATATCAATGGAAACTTCCTGCTCCTCTCCGGGCTGCAAAAGCGCGGTCTTCTGATAGCCGCACAGCGCCTTGACCGGCTGGCCCAGCTTGCCCTGCGGTACGCCCACATATACCTGAACAATTTCACGGCCGGGCACATCACCGGTATTCTTCACCGCAACACGGAACAGCACATGGTCATCCTGCACGCAGGCGGATTTCTGCTCCCAGGCAAAGGTAGTATAAGAAAGGCCGTAGCCAAAGGGGTATTTCACGTTGTCAGGATCAAATGTCTCGAACCAGCGGTAACCTACATAAACATCCTCTTCGTAAAGGTTGGCTTCCTGGTTGCCAAAATTCTTGACAGCGGGGATTTTCTGCAAGTCCAGAGCAATGGTATCGCTGAGTTTGCCGCTGGGAGTTACACGTCCGGTCAGCACATCGGCCACAGCGTTGCCGCCTTCCTGGCCACCCTGCCAGACATACATGACCGCATCGGCCAGTTCGTCCCAGGCCATATCCATCAGGTTGCCCACATTCAGCACAACAACCACGCGGCTAAAATGCTTGCGCACGGTACGCAGAAGCTCTTCTTCGCCATCAGAGAGGTAATAGCTGCCTTTGCCGGCATCGCTGTCGCGGTCTTCACCGGCCAGACGGCCCAGCACCACCAATGCAAGATCGGAATTTGCGGCAGCTTTGGCAGCCAATTCGTCAGAAATCGGCATTTCTTCCTGGCAGAACGGCTCCTGTGCCCATCCCTTTCCTTTATCAAAGGGGTGGCTGACTTCCCAGGCGGCATACTCCTGATACAGTTCTTCATTTACGTGGATTCCTTCGGCATTGCGCAGGCCATCGGGGATATCCACGACATAATCCACGTTTACCAGGCCGCCGGAACCGGTGCCGCTCTTATAATAGTTCAACTGGATGCGTCCGAAAATGGAGACCGTCTCGCCGCTGCGGATGGGAAGGGCATGATGGTTGTTTTTCAGCAGAACAGCGCCTTCTGCACCGGCTTTACGGCACAACTCTTGCATTTTTGTCATACAGTTTCCTCCTGTTCAAACTCCTGCGGCTTTCGCCGCTGTACAATCCGGTCACAGTATTCATAAAAAAAACCGCCTTTTCTTTATGAATAAACAACTGTTGTGAACTGCCGAATGTACTGACAGATTATTGAATACAAATATTGTATCATGCATCAGGATTTTGTGCAACTGTTAGCTGTATAAAAAGCATTTGTACTTTAAAAGAGGAGAAAACTTCGGCAATATTCTTAAAAATCATTGTGTATTTTCGTGAAAGTTTCTCTTGTGATTTGACGGGAAAATCAGTATGATAAAGGGGAAAATGTACGTACAATTTGCAGAAACGCAAATTGCAACTTCATACAGGAAAGGCAGGAACACAGGAACCTATGGAACAGAATCAGATCAAAGAAATTATTGCGCAGGGTAAAACCGCGCTGGGCGTGGAGTTCGGCTCCACCCGCATCAAAGCAGTTTTGATTGGGCCGGATTCGGCGCCGTTGGCTTCGGGCGGATATGAATGGGAAAACCACTGGGAAAACGGGGTTTGGACTTACCCGTTGGAGGAGGTTTGGCAGGGCCTGCAAGGCTGTTATGCCGCTCTGGCAGAAGAAGTGCAGAATCAGTACGGCGTGACGCTGGGGACCGTGGGCGCAATCGGCTTTTCTGCCATGATGCATGGGTATCTGGCCTTTGATGAAGACGGCGAGCTTTTGGTGCCGTTCCGCACCTGGCGCAACACCATGACCGCGCAGGCCGCCGAAGAGCTCACCGAGCTTTTCCAGTTCAATGTTCCGCAGCGCTGGAGCATTGCCCATCTGTATCAGGCCATGCTCAATGAAGAAGACCACGTGCCGCGCATTGACTTTATGACCACGCTGGCCGGATATGTGCACTGGATGCTCACCGGCAAAAAAGTGCTGGGTGTGGGAGATGCTTCCGGTATGTTCCCCATTGACAGTGAGACCGGCACCTATGATGCCCGCATGGTTTCGCTCTTTGATGAAAAGCTGGCAGATTACGGCCTGCATCTGACCGATATTTTCCCGCAGGTTCTCTCTGCCGGGGAAGATGCAGGTGTGCTGACGCCCGAGGGCGCCCTGCTGCTGGACCCCACCGGTACCCTGCAGGCGGGAATCCCCATGTGCCCGCCCGAGGGCGATGCCGGCACCGGTATGGCAGCCACTAACAGCGTTGCGCCCCGAAGCGGCAATGTGTCGGCAGGAACCTCGGTATTTGCCATGGCAGTTCTGGAAAAGCCGCTCTCTAAGGTATACCCTGAAATCGATATGGTCACAACGCCTGCCGGACTTCCGGTCGCTATGGTACACTGCAACAACTGCACATCAGATATCAATGCATGGGTGGGGCTGTTTGATGAGGTGCTGGCCGGTATGGGGGCAAAGGTGAGCAAGTCCGAGTTGTTCACTATGCTATTCCGAAAAGCACTGGAAGGCGACGCAGATTGCGGCGGCCTGCTTTCTTATAATTATGATTCCGGCGAACCGATTACCGGCTTCGAAGAGGGACGCCCGCTGTTCGTGCGTACCCCTGAAAGCCACTTTGGGCTGGCAAACTTTATGCGTACCCATCTGTACAGCGCACTGGCAACTCTGAAAATCGGTATGGATATCCTGCTGGAAAAGGAGAACGTGCAGCTGGATTTGCTGATGGGTCACGGCGGATATTTCAAGACGCGCGAAGTTGGCCAGCCGTTTATGGCGGCGGCTATGAATGTGCCGGTAGCGGTGATGGAGACAGCCGGTGAGGGCGGCGCGTGGGGTATTGCACTGCTGGCTGCCTATCGCGTTCACAAAGAGCCCGGCCAGACGCTGGAAGACTATCTCAGCCGCGAAGTTTTCCATGGCAGTGCAGGAGTCACCGCGCAGCCCGATGTTGCCGATGTCGAAGGATTCCGGCAGTTCGTGGAACGTTACCGCAAGGGCCTGGAGATTCAGCAGGCAGCTGTGCATTGCCTGCCGTAATCAAACACTGTCTTCATGGTTTCTATATGGTTTATTTTGGAATTCTTTTTATTCCCTTCAAATTTGGGACATAATTAGGGGATATACTATAGTCACAACAGAAAACAAACGGAGTGAAGTTGTACTGAACATAAAATAGCACATCCCTTTTTAACTGTCGGAGCTTACAGGAAGAGGTCGGAGTTACCGGTCCTGTAAGCGTGACAGACCAATTACAAGAGCCTGAAGACAGGCGTTTTCATAAATACCCTTCTTTTTTCATTATTCCTTCTCAAAATGCTGAAGGCCGGGACAATCTCCCGGCCTTTGGTATTTTTTGGGGTTCAGAAATATCCTCGTAAAATCCCGGTAAATAATACTTGGAATTTCAAATATTTCTGTTCCTTTGCCCGATTGTGTGGTATGATAAGGTTAAAGCATTTTTCTTTGCCACCAATTTCAGAGGGCAGCAGCTGCCTTCTATCAACAGATGAAGGGAATGAAAACCTGCATGAAAAAAGTCTTCCGGTTTACCAGAAAAGAAAAAAGCTGGATCATGTACGACTGGGCCAACTCGGTGTTCGCCACCAACATGATGGCAGCCATCTTCCCCATTTATTTCGGCAGTGTCTGCGAAGCAGCTGGGGTAGATAATGTCGTCCCGTGGTCGTACGGCACGGCGGCCGCCACCTTTACCATCGCAGTGCTTGCCCCGTTTCTGGGCGCGATTGGCGACTATAAAGGCATGAAAAAGAAGCTCTTCACGGTATTTGCTGCGCTGGGAATTCTGGCTACGCTTTCTACCGCGTTCTTCAACACCTGGCAGATGCTGCTGGTGGGCTATGTCTTCTCCTACATTGGTTTTCTGGGCTCCTGCCTGCTGTACGATTCCTTCCTCACAGATGTAACCACCAAAGAACGCATGGACAAGGTTTCTGCCTGGGGCTATGCCATGGGCTATATCGGCGGCAGCACCATCCCCTTCCTGATCTCCATCGGCCTGCTGCTGGTGATGGGCATGAGCAACCCCACTGCGGTCAAGCTGGTCATCATCCTCACCTCTCTCTGGTGGGCAGGGTTCAGCATCCCCATGCTGCGCAACGTAAAGCAGGAACACTATGTGGAGGTTCCCCCCACGCAGCTGGTGAAAAATGCGCTTTCCAATATCCGCGATACCTTTTTGAGCATCTTCCATAACAAGGGGATCTTCCTGTACATTCTGGCCTATTTCTGCTATATCGATGGCGTGAACACGGTCATCAGCCTCTCCTCTTCTTACGGAACCAAACTGGGATTGGATTCCACCGGCATGATCCTAGCGCTGCTGGTGACCCAGATTGTCGCTGTGCCGTGCTCCATTCTGTTCGGCAGGCTTTCGGAACGGCTGGGTTCTCTGCGCATGATCCGCATTGCGATTGGGGTTTATTTTGTGGTCTGTCTGGTAGGCTTTTACATGGGCTGGAACATTGAAATCAACAATGGCAGCGAAGACGCAGTACAGCTTTCACAGGTGCTGTTCTGGATTATGGCCTTTATGGTAGGCACAGTACAGGGCGGTATTCAGGCCATTTCCCGCTCGTATTTCGGTAAGCTGGTGCCGCCCAGCCGCTCGACGGAATACTTTGGTTTCTATGATATTTTCGGCAAGTTTGCCGCGGTGATGGGGCCGCTTTTTGTGGCGGTATTTTCCAGCATTACCGGTCATGATTCCATCGGTGTGCTCAGCTTGGTGGCTCTGTTCCTTATCGGCTTCCTGATTCTGGCTTTTGGACGGAAAAAAATGGACGCTGCACAGCAGGCAGCACAAAGGGAATCACAGGAATAAACAACAAGCCCGCCTTCCCAGCTTGATTGGGCAGGCGGGCTTATTTTATGTTTTATTCATTACGGGGCAGCTGTTTCCCCCTTCTCTTCGCTTACCGGCGGCGTATATGGCTGGAAATCCAAAGACGATTCATCGATGTAATAAGCACGGGGCGGCAAATTAACCTCCTTGGAAGTTTCCATACTAATCAGCAGTTTATTGCGGCTGGAATCCCGACACATTGACCACAGGCAATATCTGCCGTCTTCCTGGGAGCGGAAACTTGCCTTTTCCAATTTTTCTTCCTTCCAGGAATAACGGAAAATATTGTTTTCGGAAATTAATCTATCATGTATCATCCACGTATCGGGAATGGGAATGCAATCTTCTGTAACAGTATAATTTTTCTTATAGGACATCGGCAGGAGATTCTGAATTTCTCCATCTTCTATTTTTCCCAAAAAAGTAGTAATCGACATATTTTGATAATAAAAGCTGTTGTTTCCCGTCAAAAAACAGGTTATCCCCTGCCCAACCTCCATTTCAGGTTCGTACTGGTCGGGGGCTTTCTCCCACAGGGGTGTCAAATCCTCTGTTTTTATCAGATGAAAATCCTTATCGTATACATCCATCAGCAAAACTTCTTCATCCTGTGACAACACATGCAGGCGCACAATATAGATGTACTCCCCATCCGAAGCAATGTGGCGCAGGCTGTCGCCGCTGCCTTTTTCTTCATCAAAATCATAATCACGTACACGGCGCAATTCTTTTGTATCAAAATTATATTCCTCTATATGGCAGCCCTCATTGCTTCCACCTTTTAAACCCGTATTTGCGAAGATGATACGGTTATCGACTTGCGCCATTAAAGAGTATGGGAAAGAATCTTTCCATGAAAGCAGCTTCTGCATGGTCTCTTTTTGTATATCGATGTCATACAGCGCAACTTCTGTTTCGGTGGCATTTTCATCCAGCACATTACCAATTGTTACCATCATATAAAAATGCCCATTCCGGTAAAAATTATTATATCCGGCTTCATATGACCATCCATCGATAATTCCCAGGCTTTTGGACTCTCCGGTTTCCGGGTCGCAAAGGCAGTATTCTTTTTCTGTAAACGACTCTACTGGCGGGTTGGGAATTTTACTGTAAAGCAGCTTTCCCTCTACTGGCCAGATCATTCCGTACCGCTCCAGTTCACAGAGAAGCTCCTCTTTTTCATTATAAATTGGCACTTTTTGATTGTACACCCCGGTCTGTTGGGATAGCTGTGGGTTTTCACTGGAAAACTGCTCGCTATCAGAGCAGGCGGCAAGCAGCAGAAATATTGTACAACAAAATACACAGAGGACTTTTTTCATCATATATCATCCTTACTATATTATCTGCCAAAGGGTCGGCCGACCATTACTGGAACGACCGACCCTCTTGTTAAAAAATTAATTTAATAAACCAAACGTGAACAAACTTGTCCTAATACGGTTGATGATTTAACATAGAATACCTTCCATTCCGGCACCGTTCCTCCTAAAGGATCAGCAAGCTGTGCTTGAGAAAAATCACTGTAATATGCGTTTACTAATAAACAATGACCAAAAGTACCATAATACCAATTTTCTCCTGATGGATTATAAAGTCTAAAAAAGGTGGGAACCCTTTTTTCAGAAATGTCATGTTTAAAACATTTGAACATATCTGAAACAAACGGGCTTGCATAAAGCACATAATAGTTCCTGCTTTGCCGATCGTTCATATATTTAGGAATTTTAGTAAAGTCCTGTTGAATATACGAATCAATCGAAGCCTGAGAAGGTGAAGAGCCTTTGATATACATCAGCGCACTTTTAACGCAAGCTGGAGCACAGTATGTTGAAGTTTCCTGCCTATACATGGTAAAAGTTCCAGGAAGAGAAACTTTTGTAGCAGCACGGGTCGTCGGTTGATCTTCCATAGCTTCTAACATAGCTTCTTTTTCTGCTATTTTCTGCAAATCTTCTTCAGTCAAGCTGTCAAGATACTCCTGATATGAATCCATATCAATTCGAACCATATCGCCAGAATCAAACAAAGGATTTTCCGAACTTTCTTCAGGGATTCACATCCTTTCATAATCGTAAATTATATTGGAGTTTCGAAAATCAATATTCAAAAGCTTTAAGTTTATTTTACTACTATTTTTTAATAATGTCAATATGTTTTATATTATTTTTTATAAAACAACTTCTCTTCCCTCTCAACTGCTTATTGCAAGAAATGTAGAATATTGGTATAATAACTTTCATGAGCGCGTATTTCTTTGCACTCGGATGCACACCGGCAGCAGCTTTCATTTTGCCGGTGAAGGAACCGCTGCCTGTGCAGCGGACAAAAGAACGGAGCGATGTATTTATGAAGACGAGCTTTCTCATCCTGCTCTGCAAAATTCTGCGTATGGTCGGCAAGATGGTCGGCAAAGGCAGCAGCCTGCCGGGACGAATTGTCCTGAAACTGGACCCCAATATTTTGCAGAAAATCAAATTACCCGAAGAAATTGTCGCTGTAACAGGCAGCAACGGCAAAACCTCTACGGTGGAAATGATTGCCCATGTGCTGCAAAGCAATGGAAAAAAAGTGGCCTACAACAAAGAGGGCTCCAACCAGATTGAAGGCGTAACCACCTTTTTGCTGAACGACTGCACGCTGGGCGGCCGCGTCAAGAGCGATATCATTCTGATGGAGAGTGATGAACGCTTTGCCCGCCACACCTTCCGCCATTTTACCCCCACCCATTATGTGATTACCAACCTCTATCGTGACCAGATGACCCGCAACGGGCACCCCGAATGGGTGTATGATATTGTGGGTGAGAGTATTCATGAGGGGACTCATCTGGTGCTGAATGCCGATGACCCGCTGGTCTCCTGTTTTGGGCTGGGACGAAAAGACGTCACATGGTTTGGTGTGGACCGCCTGCCCTTCTCGACAGACCGCAACACCAGCCTGTACAACGACGGCCGCTATTGCCCTAACTGCAAAGCCCGCATGACGTATGATTTCTTCCACTATAATCATATTGGTTCTTACCACTGCACCCGCTGTGAGCTGCACCGCAACCCCACCGAATACACAGTGACTGATGCCAGTCTGGAAGACTCGTATATTGTTATTAATGGCGAATATCGTATTGATTTGAGTTTCTCTGGCATCTACCATTTTTACAACACACTCGCAACCTTTGCCATCTGCAATCTGCTGGGTATTCCCGGTGAACAGATCGTGGCCTCTCTGAACCGCTACACCATGAAGAGCGGACGCATTGTACGCTTTGCGGCAGGCGAAAAAGAAGGCACCCTGCTCACTTCCAAGCATGAAAACTCCATTTCGTATGACCAGTCTATCCGTGTAGCTGTGCAGGATAAGCGCGATACCACCGTCACGGTGATTGTGGATGCGATCAGCCGTAAATATTACACCAGTGAGACTTCGTGGCTGTGGGATATTGACTTTGAATTGCTGGCTGCTGATTCTGTGAAGCAGATTATCCTCACCGGACGGTACTGCAATGATCTGGCAGTGCGTTTCTCCTACTGCGGCATAGCACCGGAAAAAATTCATGTGATTGAAGATATCGGCGAAGCCGTTACCTATATGAAGGAACAGGCTCCGGGTTATCAGTATGTTATCACCTGCTTCTCGGACAAGGATAAATTTCTTGAAAAAGTGGAGAGGAGGAACGAAGAATGAAACTGCTGTTTTTGTACTATGATATTATGAACCTCTATGGTGAGGCTGGAAACATGCGAGTTCTGGAACGCCACCTGCGCGATCAGGGGCTGGATATTACCGTGGTGGGAAAAACGCTGGGCGACGCGCTGGATTTTTCCCAGTATGATTTCATCTATGCCGGTTCCGGCACAGAACGCAGCCAGAAAGTAGTCCTGCATCACCTGCTGGAATTCCGCGACAGCTTGGCACAGGCCATTCAGCGCGGCGTTCCGGTACTGTTCACTGGAAATTCCTTTGAAATGCTCGGATCGTCTATCACGGACGCAAAAGGCACTCAGCATCAGGCATTGGGAATTCTGCCCTTTACCACCACAGAACAGAGCCGCACACGCTTCGTCACCGATGCCATTGCTTCCTGTGAGCTGGTGGAAGCTCCCGTTGTGGGTTTTGTCAACAAGTGCAGTTCCTGTGAAGGTATCGAAACACCCCTGTTCCGTCTTTCCATGGGCTGCGGCAACACATCGCACACACAGGAAGAGGGCCTGCATTATCGGAATGTGCTGGGCACGCATCTGATTGGCCCGCTGCTGGTAAAGAATCCTGCATTGATGGAATGGATGGTGCAGCGCATTGGCGAGCGCAAGGAAGGCTTTACCTATACGCCCAAGCACTACGAATATGAAGAAAAAGCCTATCTGGCCACCTATACTGCTCTGCGTGAGCGGCTGCCGGACAATCAAAAATAAAAAACAGAAGCAAAAAGTCCCTGACAGGATTGCGGAAACCCTGTCAGGGACTTTTTTATGCAGGAAAAAAGCTGAAAATACTCCTCTCAAAAATCATGATCCCAACTTCTCCATTTTAGTCAGGAATTCTTCGCGGGTCATGGTGGCGTTCAGAATTTGCAGCAGCCCGTTCGGAGAAAGCCTCTCCGGCAGAGAAAGCTCCTTTTGCAGCAGCCGGCGCTTTTCCGCACTTCCCTCTCCCCCTGAAAGCCCCGCTGTGAACAGGTCTGCTTTCGTGATGGGTGGGCCTTTTTCTTCCGGTTCGCTGCCGCAGCACACCCCCGCCTTTTCCAGCGCCTGCCGAATCACGCGCACCGGAACCCCTTCGACACCCAGTTTACCCTCTTTCGAGGGTTTTTCTTTGCGCTTTTCCTTTCCAAAAAGGTCGGGAATATAGGCATGCTTTACCTGGTTTTTGGGGATGCAGCCCGTGAGATAATTCCGGATGACGAATCCTGCACCGTCGCTGTCGGTCAGGATGAGCAGGCCGCGCTCTGCCGCCAGCTTGCGCAGCAGGGCCATCTGCTCTTTATCTTTAAAAATCTGAAACCCGTGGGTTTCGATAATCAGGCCGTCGATGATGGAGGAAAGCTTAATCTTATCATATTTCCCCTCTACAATCACGGCTTCTTTGACTCGTATCAATTCTGACTCCCCTTTGCGGTAATCACCATAATCCGCGCAATCATCTCTTCCAGCAAAACGCGCTTACTGGTTTTCAAGCTCTTTAACGCCAGATCGGTTTGCAGCAGCTCTTCCAGAATCCGGCGCAGCTGCTCGGTAGAAAGGCGCTTGACGCTGCGTTCTGCGTTTTGCAGACGGAATTCTTTGCCTTTATATTCGCCCGGAAAAGTTTTGGCAATACTGGCAGTGGACACACCGCTCTGCATGGCAGCGCGCACCCGGTACATATCGATAAATGCAGAGGAGAGTGTCGCCAAAATCGAAGTCGGCTCCTCTTTCTGGTAAAACATCTGGTCAAGCAGGCTATACGCCCGGCTGTATTCGCCCGAAACCAGCGCGCGTGAAAGGATATATACCGTTGTTTCCGTCCGGCGGGAGATCATGGAATCAATCACCGCCGCGGGAATCTCCCCTTCCCCCACAAACGCGCAGAGTTTTTCCATTTCATTTTTCAGCATCTGCATATCGTTTCCACCCAGCTCCATGATGCGCCGGGCATCACGGCGGGAAAGCTCACAGTGCCGTTTTGCTGCCTCATTGCAAAGCCATTTTTCCAGCTCCGGGCCTTCTCTGCGCTCAAAGCAGACCAAGCGGCCGTATTTTCCGGCCTTTTTCAGCAAAGCGTTCCACTTGGGCGCCTTTTTTTCTGGCACCATGTTGGGCTGATACACCACTAGCACGGTGGTTTCCGGCACGGATGCTGCCAGCTCCTGCCATTTGGTATTTTCCGCCGCGCGCATACCATCAGGTGCAAGGTCAGAGACGGCCACACATTTTCTTTCGGCCATAAATGGAAGCGCCTCTACGGCCGCCGCGATGTCATCGACAGAATCGCTGCCGTCAAAGCGCTGAAAATTGAATTCAGGCAGCGGAATTTCTGCCGTTACCTTTCGAATCAGCTTGTGAGCATACCGGCGCACCAGATATTTTTCCTCTCCATACAGAATATACAGTCCCGACAGCGCACCGGATTCCAGATGTTTCCGAAAATCCGCTTCTTTCATCTCTGGCAAAATTACCACTCCCTTCCTATTCGGACAATCCCGTCCGTTTCGATGGAAAGTACAAACCTTCCATAACGCTCTGTTGTATACAATGTCTCATATGTAAGTCCATCCGGCTCTTCACAAAAACAGATTATGATTTCAGCAGAGAGCAGCTCTGCGTGCCTGGGTTCTTCCAGCAGCCACAAAAATTCCGGAAAGCGCCACGCTTGCGGCAGTTTTTCCACATTGCAGCCTTCCCCACAGAGCAGCATGGAAATCCCGTCCACTTCCAGAAAAACAGCCCCGTCAGCTTCGCCCAGCAGATGCACCCTTGAATCCAGCACTTCGCTTTCTTTTTCCAAACTGCCCAGCGCCATTTGCTGCTGGACATACATTGACGGCGCTTCTCCAAACAGCATCTTTCCGCTTCCCTGACAGGAAGCCGCTACACGGATTTCCCCTTCACTGTAAAACGAAGAAACCGTTATGAGTTTTTGTCCTGCAGCTGCCTGCACTGGGATACAAACCAGCAGCAATGCGGCAGAAATCAGGGCAACACGCGGCAGCAGCCGTTTTCGCGTGGGGAAAAACATCGCGATCCCGGCTAAACACAGCACCGCGGCCAACCAGAGCGTGATAAACAAATAGGAAGTGTTGACTACTGCAAATGGCAAAGCTCCCAGCCATTTACTGATAGAAATTTCGTATTTTGCCAGCAATCCCGCTGCAAATCCAAAAGGCAGCGCAGCCGGAAGCCAAAAAACTCCGGTCAGGCACGTCAATGCACCTGTACTCAAAAGCGCCGATGCAGGCAACACCATTAACAGGTTGGAAAAGATCGAAACTGTAGATACAGCGCCAAAGCTGACAATACTGATGGGAAGTGTCAGCAGCATACTCGAAAGCGTAATAGAAAATGACTCCAGTATAAAAGCGGTCAGTTTTCCACGCAGCCCCACTGCCCAGCGCAGCGGCAAATTCGACTGAATTCGTACAAAAATACGATTTTGCAGCAGAATGATTCCCGCAGTGGAAGCGCACGACAGCAGAAATCCTGTATCAGCTGCGGCAAAGGGATTTACCGCACACAGTACAAATGCAGCAATTCCCAGCGAATTTAAGCTGTCAGAGCGCCGGTCAATCAGCTGTGCCAGCAGATACAAAAGGAACATAATTCCGCTGCGCAGGATCGAATACGAAAAACCGGCCAGACACATATACGCCAACACAACCGGTATGGCTAAAATCAGGGGCAGCTTTCCTTTCAGACGAAAGAGCGCCAGAAAAGCCAAAAACGCCTGCATCAGCACAGAAAGATGCAGCCCGGAAACCGAAAGCAGGTGTGAAACACCCGCCATGCGGAATGCTTCCTCTACTTCTTCTGAAACTTGCGCCCGGGCTCCAAGCACCATTCCGCAAAGCAGACCGGCTTCCTTTTCCGGCAGCAGACGATAAAAAATTTCTTCCAGCCTCTCGCGAAAATCTCCGAAGACATAGTACCACGGTCGGGAAGGTTCATGAACAATCTTCACCGGGTCATAAATCAGGATATAGGCAAAGTGGTCAATTCTGTGCGCAGCATAATACATGCGCGAAAAGTCTCCAGGAGAATATAGCTGAATTTTGCACGTCAGCTGGTCATATGCCTGTACCGCCAGGGCTTTGCTTGAAACTGCTCGTACTTTGCCGGAAAGCACAGGAGCTTCGGGCGATTCCAGAACTTCCAGCTCGTAGACAAAATTCCTTCCATCCTTTTCAGGAGAACTGACAACCCGCGCCGAAACCGGGTATTCCTCTTCCGGCAGAAAAGAAGCCTGATTCAGCCTTTCTATCCCGACGGAAAAAGAAAACAGCATCACTGTACAGGTAAAGAGCGTCACCGGCACCAATTTGACACGCCGCAGGTCGGGTATCAGCAGAGAAAGCACTGCCAACACCAGTACACCGATGGCAACCGGGCGCGACCATTCCCCGAAAACATAAACAGCGGCCATCAGCGCAAGCAAAGAGGTAAATCCCACACACGCAAACGGCCGCTTCATTTTTTATGCCTCCATTCATTGCAAAATCAGAGGTTTCGTTTTGAAAAGAGGATTTTATTTTGGAAAGAGGGGCAGCGGCTCCAGGAAAATAATATCATCCCGGTCAGCTGCATCGCCTTCTGCGAGCACCGTAGCCCGGCCCACAATATTTCCGCCGAACTTTTCCACCAGTGCTTCCATGGCTTCCAGAGACTCACCGGTGCTGATCACGTCATCTACAATCAACACACGCTTTCCCTCGATAGCTTCTCTGTCTTCCTCGGACAAAAAGAGCTTCTGCACATGGTCGGTAGTGATGGATTTCACTTCCACATAAATGGGGTTGCGCATATACGCCTTAATTCCCTTGCGCGCCACGACATACCGGCGCACACCTTGCCGCGCCATTTCATAGCACAGCGGAATTCCCTTGCTCTCGGCTGTTACCACCACATCGTGTTCGGGGCAGCGTTTCAGCAGCTCCTCGGCGGCGCGCTCGGTGATTTCGACATCACCGAACATCACAAAGCCGGCGATATCCAGTGTATCGCTGATCGGGCAAATCGGCAGGTCACGGGTACAGCCTGCGATCTGCATACGATAATATTTTCTTCCGTCTTCTTTGGTAATCAATTCTGCCATGATCTGTTCACTCCCTGGGATTCATTGGAATCAAACTGTTTCAAACGCAATCAGCCGGGAGGCCACTTCATGGAACGTCCGCCCAGCAGATGGAAATGCAGGTGCTGCACGGTCTGGCCGCCGTCTTCGCCGCAGTTGTTGACGATACGATAGCCGTTTTCCAGTCCCAGCTCTTTTGCCAGCTTTGCGGCAACCAGGAAAATATGAGAAACCACCTGACTGTTTTCTTCCGTCAGTTCATTGGCAGAGGAAATATGCATTTTGGGAATCAGCAAGACATGCACCGGCGCCTGCGGGTCTAGATCGTAAAAAGCCAGAATCTGATCATCTTCA
The DNA here is from genome assembly GCA_946484175.1 of uncultured Clostridia bacterium. Lineage (GTDB taxonomy): Bacteria > Bacillota > Clostridia > Oscillospirales > Acutalibacteraceae > Heritagella_A. Next base: position 3,249 of record CAMLSX010000012.1, on the reverse strand, counting down.
TAGGCTTTCTTGCTGGGAATCTCCCCATTTGCAATTTTACAGAAAATACAGTCCATGGAAACGCCTCCTTTTCACATAAATTCATCGTATTTATTGTATCATATTCCGAAAAAAATCTCAACCGCTTCGTGTCTCTTTCTTCTCGCAGAAGAAAGGGCACCCCTACCCTTGTCAGGGCGGCAGTGTGATTTGTAGGCAGTTGATAACCGCTTGCCCACAAAAGGCCGTTGGCCTTTTATAACTAAAATGCATTAAACATGTAGTTTGTCGCTCAAGCCGCGACGGGCTCATACTTTCTTTCCAGAAGAAAGTATGCAAAGACTGGCAAGGGGCTTTGCCCCCTTGACCCCCGCAGTTTGCTCCGCGACACGCCAGAGTGAGCAAAGCTCAGTGGCGGTCGAAGGCGGCGCCGCGCGAACTGGTGACCACGGAGCAGATTGCCTTGGGTACGCTCACTGCGAGCCAAATGAACCGCTGCGCACAAATTCCCGCAGGGAATTTACAAGCGCGGCAGGTTTCGCATCGTTTTCTGCATCGGAACTTCGTAGAGGTTTGCAAAGGAACCAAGACGGTTCCTTTGCCGCTTCTTTGTGCCCTTTTCTTCTCGCAGAAGAAAGGGCAAGTTTCGAAGCCAGCACAAACAGCCCCCTGAAAAAGGGGGCTGAAAGAGCGTTTACATCATATCTCCGATGATTCCGTCAGCAGCCTGAAGAGCATCATCCAGCTTGGTCATGTCCTTGGTGCCAGCCATAGCGAAATCGGGCTTGCCGCCGCCGTTGCCGCCGGCCACCTTGGCCACCTCACGGACGATCTTACCGGCGTTCAAGCCCTTGCCCTGGGCTTCCTTGCCTACGCTGACAGCAATGTTGGCTTTCTCATCCTGAGCGGAGATCAGCACAGCCACCATGTTGGGCTTGGAATCACGCAGCTTGTCGCACATGGTGCGCAGAGCGCCTGCATCCACATTGCGCAGGATCGCAGAAATCACCTGCACGCCCTTCACGTCGCGGGCAGAGTTCAGCAGGTTGTTTGCCTGATGGGAAGCCAGCTTTGCGTTCAGGGTCTCGATGATGCGGTCTTTTTCTTTCAGTTCAGCGCTGATCTGCTGTGCCTTATTGGCCAGGTCAGCGGTGTTGTTCACCTTGAGAGCCGCTGCCGTCTCGTGGATGCTGTGGATCGCGTTCTGAATCAGAACCAGAGTACCCACACCGGTCACGCCCTCGATACGGCGCACACCAGCAGCCACGGAGGACTCGCTGACGATCTTGAACAGTCCCAAACGGGCAGTGTTGCTCACATGGGTACCGCCGCAGAACTCGCGGGAGAAACCGTCTTCCACGCTGACAACGCGGACGATATCGCCATATTTCTCTCCGAACAGAGCCATGGCGCCCAGCTTCTTAGCCTCTTCGATGGGCATTTCTTTCATCTCCACCGGCACGGCCTTGAGGATTTCCTCGTTGACCTTAGCTTCTACCTTGGCCAGCTCCTCGGCGGTGAGGGCGGAGAAGTGAGTGAAGTCAAAGCGCACGTGCTCGCCGCCCACCAGCTGACCGGCCTGCTCTACATGGGTGCCCAGCACTTCACGCAGGGCAGCCTGCAGCAGGTGAGCAGCGGTGTGGTTGCGCATGATGGAAGCGCGGCGGTCTACATTTACCTGTACTTCCACCTCGTCGCCCACTTCGACAGCACCGGCTGCTGCCATAATCTCGTGGAGGTACACGCCGCCGTGGTTCTTGGTGGTGTTCATCACATGAAGGTCAGCGTCCGCGTCGGAAATCACACCGGTATCGCCGACCTGTCCGCCGCTCTCTGCATAGAAAGCAGTGCGATCCAGCACCAGCACGGCTTCTTCGCCGCCTACCACACTGTCGACACGCTGGCCATCCTTCACGATTGCCAGAACCTTTGCTTTGCAGCTCATGGTCTCATATCCCACAAACTCGGTGGCGGGCAGGCCTTCCAGCACATTGCTCTCGCCTTCCCAAGCATCGGCGCCGGCGTTCTTACGGGCGTCACGGGCACGGTCGCGCTGCTCTTTCATCAGTTCCTGGAAACGCTCTTCGTCTACGCTGGTATTCTTTTCAGCCAGAATCTCACGGGTCAGATCCAGCGGAAATCCGAAGGTATCGTACAGCTTGAAAGCATCCTCACCGGAAAGCACACGGGCAACAGCCTTGTCGGAAAGGTCGCCGGCAAAGTTCTGATCCATAAGGTCGTTGAGCATTTGCAGACCCTTATCGATGGTCTTGGCAAAGCTCTCCTCTTCCACGCGGATGAGCTTCAGAATCATGTCGCGCTTTTCTTCCAGCTCGGGGTATGCATTGCGGTTTTCGGCAATGACAGTCTCGGCCACTTCGGAGAGGAAGGTGCGGTTGATACCCAGCAGACGGCCGTGACGGGCAGCGCGGCGGAGCAGGCGGCGGAGCACATAGCCTCTGCCCTCGTTGCTGGGCATAACGCCGTCGCCGATCATAAAGGTGGTGCTGCGGATATGGTCGGTAATCACACGCAGGGAGATGTCCTTTTTCTTATCCTCGCCATAGGTGATGCCAGCGATCTGGCAGATGTGCTTCATGATGTTCTGCACGGTATCCACCAGGAACAGGTTGTCCACATTCTGCATGATGCAGGCCAGACGCTCCAGACCCATGCCGGTATCGATGTTGGGGTGCTCCATGGGCGGGTAGTTGCCCTGTCCGTCGCTGTCGAACTGACTGAACACCACGTTCCAGAATTCCACATAGCGGTCGCACTCACAGCCGGGGCCGCAATCGGGGGAACCGCAGCCGTGCTCGGGTCCGCGGTCAAAATAGATTTCGGAGCAGGGGCCGCAGGGGCCGGAGCCGTGCTCCCAGAAGTTGTCTTCTTTGCCCAGACGGACAATATGAGAGGGGTCTACGCCCACGTCTTTCGTCCAGATCTCAAAAGCCTCGTCATCATCCAGATAGATGGTTACCCACAGGCGGTCAACGGGCATTTCCATAACCTTGGTGCAGAACTCCCATGCCCACGGAATCGCTTCCTTCTTGAAGTAGTCGCCGAAGGAGAAGTTGCCCAGCATCTCGAAGAAAGTACCGTGACGGTCAGTGATACCCACATTCTCGATATCGCCGGTACGGATGCACTTCTGGCAGGTGGTGACGCGCTTGCGGGGCGGGGTCACTTCGCCGGTGAAGAATTTCTTCATGGGCGCCATGCCGGAGTTGATGAGCAGCAGGCTGTTGTCGTCTTTCGGAATCAGCGAAT
>CAMLSX010000011.1 GCA_946484175.1 uncultured Clostridia bacterium | reverse complement strand
GACGGTTCCTTTGCCGCTTCTTTGTGCCTCTTTCTTCTCGCAGAAGAAAGGGCAATCCCCTGCCCCCGCCGGGACATCGGAAAAATATTTCGGGCAGTTGATAACTGCCTGCTACCAAAAGGAAGCTGACACGGCTCTGCTGTGTCAGAGAGTGTGGAACCCCGGACAGCCTTGCTTCATAGACTGGAGTAAAAATACAAAAGTCTTTGGGGGTGTGGCAGTTGAGGCGTTATCGCAGGCCACGGCCGCGCAGAAAAATAAAAGCCCGCGCCGTTTTTTTGTTGGGAATCCTGCTCGCATTGGGAGTGCTGGGGTTGGCAGAATGGCGAATCCATTCGGTTTTTGAAGATGTTACATATGGCCAGGCCAAACGCATGATTACCGAAGCCGTCAACGAGGCGGTCGAAAACGTTTCGCAGGAAGAAACCGAGCCGCTGTTCACCACTTCACAGGCAGAAGATGGTTCGCTGCAAAGCCTGTCGGTCAATGCCGCCGCTATGAACCAGGTGAAAAGCGAGGTAGCGCTGGCAGTGCAGGAAGCCTTATCGGGCAATCATTGCGAAGCCGGGGTGCCGTTGGGAACTCTGCTCGGCAGTGCGCTGCTGCATGGGCGCGGCCCGTCTTTGCCGCTGCGCGTAACCGCCGACGGGAATGTACAGGTGGATTATGAAAGTACGTTTTCTTCTGCCGGCGTGAACCAGACCTGCCACCGGATTATCCTCACTGTGCAGGTGCAGGCATTCACCTATGTGCCCGGCGCTTCCGGCAGAGTAGAGGAAGAAACTTCTGTCGTGCTGTCTGAAACGGTCATTGTGGGGCAGGTGCCGCAGCTGGTCACTGGCTGGAACGGCTTTTCCAGCTGAAAAAGCAGGTTTCGTAAAAAAATCGCCGTCAGGTGTTGTAATTTTTCTGAAAATCGTATATAATAATCTGGCTGGCAGTTGTGCCGGCAGAAATAGAGCAAGACAGAACGCGTATCGCAGGATATGCGGGCGGATGGGTCTGCACGGCGGGGCGCCGTGAACCATGTCAGGCGGGGAACCGAGCAGCATTAAGCGGAGTTGCCCTGCGCGATGCAGGCAGCCCGTCCGTCCGTATATCCAGCGGTATGATACCGTCAGAAGATGGCGGCTGTCTTGCTCTTCTTATTTTATAAAATCGGGAGGTGGTTCCATTTATGTATCAGGTTCTCTATCGAAAATGGCGCCCGCAGGTTTTCGCGGATGTGGCAGGCCAGCCGCAGGTGACCACCACCCTGCGCAATGAGCTGACCGCCGGACGCATTGCCCATGCGTACCTTTTCACCGGCTCACGCGGAACCGGTAAAACAACCTGTGCCAAAATTCTGGCCAAAGCCGTGAACTGTCTGCATCCCGTAGACGGCGACCCTTGCGGCGAGTGCGAAATTTGCAGGGGAATCGACAACGGTTCCGTGATGGATATCATGGAAATCGATGCCGCCAGCAACAACGGCGTTGACAGTATTCGCGATTTGTGCGAAGAAGCTGCTTTTACTCCGGCAATGGCGCGCTACCGCGTGTATATCATCGACGAGGTACATATGCTTTCGCCCGGTGCATACAATGCCCTTTTAAAAACATTGGAAGAGCCGCCGTCGCATGTGCTGTTTATTTTGGCAACCACAGAGGTGCACAGGATTCCGGCAACCATTTTGTCCCGGTGCCAGCGCTTTGACTTCCACCGTATCGCGCCCGAAGATATCGCCGCACGGCTGCAATATGTGGCAGAACAGGAAAACGCTTCGCTGGAAGAACAGGCCGGGCTGCTGATCGCCCGCTTGTCAGACGGCGCCCTGCGTGACGCACTGTCACTGCTTGACCAGTGTCTGGGTCACAGCCGTGAAATTACGGTACAGGTGGTCAACGAAACGGCAGGCCTTGCCGGAAGAGACCATCTTTTCGGCCTGACACAGGCTATTATGAAGAAAAACTCCGCCGCCGCATTGGAGATTGTGGACAGGCTGTACCGCGATTCCAAAGATATGGCGCGGCTATGTGAAGAGCTGATCGATCATTTCCGCGGAATGATGCTCATCAAAACCATGAAAGATGCCAGCGCCCTGCTGGCTATGGCGCCCGAAGAGCAGCAGAGACTCTCCAAACAGGCGCTTGCTGCACCGCTTTCCACAATCCTGCACGGCCTGACCGTGTTTCAGGAAAGCTTGGAGCGCATGTACCGAAGCAGCAACCGCCGGGTAGAGATGGAAATGAGCCTTATCCGGTTGTGTTCGCCCGAGCTGGAAGACAGCAGCGCTGCACTGGTGCGCCGCATCGCCGCGCTGGAACAGTTGGTGCAGTCCGGCGTACCGGTCTCACCCGCACCAAGCGTACCCGAGCCGCAGCCAGAAGCCGAAAAGCCGGCTGTTATTCGGGAAGAAGAATTCGATCTTCCCAAAGAACCGGCCCCTGTACCGGTCAAGAAGGAACCGGCCCCGCAGCCGTCCACCAAGCCCGTCTCTATGGAGGAGATTCAGGCAAACGCCCGGCAGCTGGAGGAATGGCCCGAAATCCTTCAGATTTTGCGAAATTATTCGCAGTCCATTGCAGCAGCATTCCATGGTTCTTCCGCATATGTCAGCGGAAGCTATGTGCTGATAGATGCCCCCCAGGAGCTTGCCTTCGAGCTGCTCCGGAAGTCGTCCCAGCGCGATAAAATGCGCGATGCCATCCGGCAGGTAACCGGCAAGGTCTATAAGCTGGGCCCGTATAAGCCCACAGAGGGGAAAGAAGCAGAAAAGCAGGACCCCCTTGCTGCCCTGACAGAACAGGCGCGGCAGGTGGGCATTGAAGTCATTGAAAAAAACTAGGAGGAATTGAGTTATGAAAGCAAGATTACCCCAGGGTTACGGCGGCGGAGTGAGCAATTTGCAGCAGCTGGCCCGTCAGGCACAGAAGCTTCAGGAGGATATGGACGTGCTCTCTAAAGAGCTGGAAGAGAAGGAATATACTGCAACTTCCGGCGGCGGTGCCGTAACTGTAACCGTAACCGGCAAAATGGAGCTGAAGACCATCGACATGAAGCCCGAGGTAGTAGACCCCGAGGATGTGGAGATGCTGTCTGATATGATCGTTGCAGCTGCGAACGAAGCCCTGCGCGCAGCTTCCACCGAGAAAAGCGAGAAAATGGAGAAGCTGTCCGGCGGCCTGAACGTTCCGGGCCTGTTCTGATATGGCTTCCTATCATGTAGCGCCGCTGGAAACGTTGGTAGAGCAGTTTGAAAAGCTGCCGGGCATTGGGCACAAAAGCGCCCAGCGGCTGGCCTATCATATATTGGGTATTTCGCGCGAAGAAGCCGAAAAGTTTGCCAATGCGATTATGGATGCGCATGAAAAAATCCATTATTGCAAGGTGTGCTGCAATCTGACCGACGAAGAGCTGTGCCCGGTGTGCCGCAACAACAGCCGCGACAAATCCACCATCTGCGTGGTGGAAGACCCCCGCGACGTGTTCGCGCTGGAGCGCACCAACGAGTTCAACGCAACCTATCATGTGCTGCACGGAGTGATCTCTCCGCTGAGCGGGGTAGGCCCCGACCAGTTGCATATCAAAGAGCTGCTGGCACGGGTAGGCGACGGCCAGATAAAAGAGGTCATCATGGCGACCAACCCCACGGTGGAGGGCGAAGCTACCGCCATGTACATTTCCCGTTTGCTCAAACCCATGGGCATTCGAGTGACCCGTCTTGCCTACGGTATCCCTGTGGGCGGCGATCTGGAATACGCAGATGAAGTCACCCTGTCCCGTGCGATTGAAGGCCGAAGAGAATTGTAATGAAACCCGCTGTTTTCTTTTTAGAAAGCAGCGGGTTTTGCTTTATAGAGGGATAAAAAGAAAAAAGTGCGCGAGGAGAAAGCTAAAAATTTAAACTTTGTTATGACGCGAAATACGGATTCCAAAGGGACTTAGTCCCTTTGGCGAGGGGGAAAGGGGGCGAGAAGCCCCCTAAACATCGGTAGCAACGAGAGAAATAAAGGATGAAAAGAGATAAGAAAAAGCTGTATTTGCTGCCGGTTACACAGAGTCTATTGATTAACTTTTGAAAAGCAGTTACCTTTGTGCATGAAAAGGATATTTTCAGCGTATACTGATGCTGTGTACCTGATGAAAAGGGGGAGACAGTATATGAAAATCCGCTGGAAAGAGCTTCTGTTCAGCCTGGCTATCAGCCTGGGGACCGGTGCGCTTGCCGGTCTGATTACGCGCGGCGGGATGGAAAAATACGAGCAGTTCCAACAACCTCCGCTTTCCCCGCCGGGCATTGTATTCCCCATTGTCTGGACGGCCTTGTATTTTCTGATGGGTGTTTCGGCCTATCGGGTGCTGGTGGGAGAAAAGCCGCTGCGAGAACAGGCGATTTCCATTTATGCCGCTCAGCTGGCGGTAAACTTTTTCTGGCCGTTGTTCTTCTTTGGCTGGGGATGGTTCTGGTTTTCATTTTTCTGGCTCCTGTTACTGCTGGTTCTGGTAGTCTGGATGATTTTCCTGTTTTTCAAAAATGACCGGCTGGCGGGAATTCTGCAAATCCCCTATTTGCTGTGGCTGGTGTTTGCCGCTTACCTGAATTTGGGTGTAGCCCTGCTGAACTGAATATAAGTCTGCCGCTCCTACGGGAGCAATACGGTGTGTCGATAAACCCAGCTGGAAGAAAAATTGCATAAATCTGTTCGCGTGGGAATCGCTGCAAAATCGTAGAAGCTGCCCCGCGACGTAAAATTTTCGTCCACCTTTTATAAAAGGTGGCAGGAAATCCAAAAGGGCAGAGCCCTGTTGGCCGCTCTCCGCAGAGAGCGGAACCCTTTCTGCGTCCGAAAACGCAGGAAGGGGTGAGAAAACAGTTCGGCGGACTGTTTTCGAGGGGGACCCCACGTCTGGGGTTCCCTCTTTTTATGTCCTGCGCTTGTGCGATTTTTCGATAAAACAGACCTTTTTTAACAATCTGTGCCGCTCCTACGGGAGCGGCGTTTTTGTTCATAATTGAAAAATAGACATTTCAAATGAATCGTGGTATGATGAAAACAAAAAAAATAAGAAAGGGTGTCATACCATGAAGGGCTGTATTCATTTGTATACGGGAACCGGTAAGGGAAAAACCACCTGTTCAGTTGGGGTGAGCGTCCGTGCAGCAGGCAGCGGCCTGCCGGTGTGGTTTGTACAGTTTTTGAAATCTGCGCCCAGTGGCGAAGTGGATGTATTGAGAAAAATCCCCAATATCACAATGCTGCGCCATGAAGGAAGCGGTAAATTTTCCTGGCAGATGGATGACAGTGAGAAGAGGGAAATGGCACGCAGTCATCATGAGTTTTTGCGGGAGGCTTTTTCACAGGCAAATCACCATGAAATGGCAGTACTGGTATTGGACGAGATACTGGATGCCTGTGAAATTGGCATGGTGGAGTGGGAGTACCTTCTCGACCTGCTGCAAACCCGCGGCGATGGGGTAGAGGTGATCCTCACAGGGAGGCATGCCCCAACGTGGCTGGAAGAGATGGCCGATTACCATACCGAAATGACCAAAAAAAGACATCCTTTTGACCAGGGAATCGCCGGCCGAAAAGGGATAGAATGGTAAAATAAGGGATACCGGAGAGAGAAAGAGGGGAAGTGTATGTATAAAATTATGATCGTGGAAGATGACAGCGTTATTGCAGGCGCGATTGCCCGGCATATGGAGAGCTGGGGCTGTGAGGTCCATTGTGTAGAAAATTTTCAGAAGGTAACAGCAGAATTTGCCGCGTTTGACCCGCAGCTGGTGCTGCTGGATATCTCCCTGCCGTTTTTTAACGGATACCACTGGTGCAGCGAGATCCGCCGCCTTTCCAAAGTGCCGATTATCTTCATTTCCTCCGCTTCCGATAATATGAATATCGTCATGGCCATGAATATGGGCGGCGATGATTTTATTGCAAAACCATTTGATTTGCATGTGCTGGCAGCCAAAGTGCAGGCAATTTTGCGCAGGACATATGATTTTGGCGGCCAGAGCAGCCTGTTGGAACATCGGGGCGCGATTTTGAACATGGGAGACGCCACCCTGACCTATGAAGGCAGCAAGGTAGAGCTGACAAAAAATGAATATAAAATTTTACAGACACTGCTTGAAAACAAGGGGAAAGCCGTCAGCCGCGACTCCCTGATGACCAAGCTGTGGGAAACTGACTGTTATGTAGACGAAAACACTCTGACCGTTAACGTGACGCGTCTTCGCCGGAAACTGGAGGCAGTGGGGCTGGAAGGCTTTATCATCACCAAGAAAGGAATCGGGTATATGATCTCATGACGGAAAAGCTTTCTTTGTGGAATATCCTTCTGGCTTATTTGCGGCAGAGAAGAAAGCTGCTCTGCTTTCTGGCAGTTCTGGCGGGGATCTGCGGCCTGCTGTTTGTGCTGTACCGGCTGGAATCCGAAGCGTTTGTTTACATGATGATGCTCTGGCTGCTTGCCGGGCTGATCGCCTTCAGTGTAGATTTCGGGCTTTTTTACAGCCGCCACCGCAAGCTGGAATCCTTGCGGGCGAATATCCTGTATTCGCTGGAAGAATTGCCGGAGCCCAGAAATCTCATTGAAGAGGATTACAATGACGCGCTGCGTGCGCTTTTTTGTGAAAAGCAGCGAGTACAGTCTGCGGGCGACCGTGAAAAAAGCGCGATGATTGAATATTATACCCTGTGGGCGCATCAGATTAAAACGCCTATTGCCGCCATGCGGCTGCTGCTTCAAAGTGAAGAAAGCGAGCAGAACCGCGATTTGCTGGCCGAACTCTTCCGGGTGGAGCAATATGTCGAAATGGTGCTCTCTTATCTGCGTCTGGGAAGCAGCAGCAACGATTTTGTCATTCAGAAATATTCGCTGGAAAAAATCGTGCGACATGCTGTACGAAAATATGCGCCGCTGTTTATCCGGAAAAAAATCCGGCTGGAAATGGGCGAGCTGCACAGCCAGGTGCTCACCGATGAAAAATGGCTGGGCTTTGTGGTGGAGCAGATTCTCTCCAATTCTCTGAAATATACCGCAAAAGGTTCTATTACCATTCGGGAAGAGCCGGGGAAAGTTCTGGTGATTGAAGATACTGGGATCGGGATTGCAGCGGAAGATTTGCCGAGAATTTCTGAGAAGGGTTTTACCGGACTGAATGGCCGGACGGATAAACGCGCGACAGGTTTGGGATTATATCTGTGCAGAAGGGTGCTGGAAAAGCTGTCGCACAAAATGGTGATTACCTCTCAGGTGGAAGAGGGAACACAGGTGCGGATTCTGCTCGACTCCGCGCCGGAGATCTGGCAGTAATATGTGTCCTTACAAATCGGTAAGATTTCACCGGGAAATGTAAGCCAAAGAAATGGCATGCATTTCCCGGTTTTGATATACTGGCTGTGACGAAACAAAGGAGGTATTTCATATGTCAATATTGGAAGTCAATCATTTGAAAAAGGTATATACCACCCGTTTTGGCGGCAGCCATGTGCAGGCCCTTTCCGATGTCAGCTTTTCTGTAGAACAGGGGGAGTTTGTAGCGATTATGGGTGAATCCGGCAGCGGCAAAACTACCCTGCTCAATATCCTCGCCACGCTCGACCGTCCTACCAGCGGCGAAGTTTTGCTGGCAGGTAAAAACGTCCTTTCTATCCGCGAGAAAGACCTCGCCGCTTTCCGCCGCGATAATCTGGGTTTTGTATTCCAGGATTTCAACCTGCTCGATACGTTTTCGATTCAGGATAACATCTTCCTGCCGCTGGTGCTTTCGGGCAAGAAGTACCCCGAAATGAAAGAACGCCTGGCGCCAATCGCGTCACGGCTGGAAATTACTTCTCTGCTGAAAAAGTTCCCCTATGAAGTCTCCGGCGGCCAGAAGCAGCGTACCGCGGTAGCCCGTGCACTGATTACCGAGCCGCAGCTGATTCTGGCTGATGAGCCGACCGGTGCGCTGGATTCCCGTTCTGCCGATAGTCTGCTGCGGCTTTTTGAAGAGATCAATCACAGCGGCCAGACGATCCTCATGGTAACACACAGCATCAAAGCTGCCAGCAGTGCCGGACGTGTATTGTTTATCAAGGACGGCGAAGTTTTCCACCAGATTTACCGCGGGGGGCATAGCCAGGAAGAGATGTACCAGAAGATCTCGGATACGCTTACGCTGCTCGCTACCCGCAGCAGTTCTTCTGCAGAAGGCGGTGTTTGCATTGAATAACTTCTTTTATGCAAAGCTGGCCGGTGTGAATATCCGTAAAAATGCAAAAGTTTATGTACCGTACCTGCTTACCTGTATTTTTACGGTAGCGGCCTATTATATGATGAGCGCCCTTTCCATGAATCCGGGTATTGACAATATAGAGCTTGGAAGCGGTTCGCTGCGTGTTTGTCTGCAATTGGGCGTGTGGGTGATTTCGCTTTTTTCGGTAATCTTTATTTTCTATACGAACAGCTTTCTGATGAAGCGACGCAAGAAAGAAATCGGCCTGTATAATGTGTTGGGCATGGGAAAAGGGCATCTTTCCCGCATGATTTTCTATGAAACCCTTTATATCGCAGCAATCAGCCTGGTAGTAGGGTTTGGGCTGGGTATCCTGCTGGATAAAACCGCGTTTCTGGTACTGGCCAACCTGATGGAATCTGAAGTACCGCTGGGGTTCTATGTTTCTATTGATGCCATCAGAAATGCCCTGATCCTGTTTGGTGTACTGTATTTGCTGATTTTCCTCAATAGCCTGCAGCAGATTCATCTGACTAACCCCATTGAACTGCTGCGTGGTGGTCAGATGGGCGAAAAAGAACCCAAATCCCGCTGGCTGCTGGCTTTGGTGGGAACAATTTTGCTGGGAAGCGGCTATTGGATCGCAGTTACCATTACCAACCCGGTACAGGCATTTACACTGTTCTTTTTTGCAGTTATCCTGGTCATCCTGGGCACATACTGCCTGTTTACTGCGGGAAGTATCGCTGCTTTGAAAATACTGCGCAAAAACCGCCGTTTCTATTATAAGACCAACCATTTTATCGCCGTTTCCGGCATGATCTACCGTATGAAGCAGAATGCGGTAGGGCTGGCCAATATCTGTGTGCTCTCCACGATGGTGCTGGTGATGGTTTCTTCCACCTGTTCCATGTATTTCGGCATGGAAGATATGATTGACAAAACCTATGCCCGGGATATCGAACTGCGTGTAAACAGTAATTCAGAAGAAATTGGCGAGGCTGTTGATTCGGTGGTGAAAGAAGTTTTGCAGGAAGAAGGCACCGAGGCTCAAAACCTCGTGCAGTATCTTTATTTGAACTGCGATGCACAGAAAATCAACGGGGTATATGAGATTCGCCCTGAAAAGCTGAACAATGGGATGGCAGTTTCTGAGTACTATGCGATTACTTTTACAACAGTAGATGAGTATAACAAAGCAATGGGTACCCAGAAGACACTGGAAGATGGGGAAGTGCTGCTGTATTCCGGTGAAGGCAGCTATGATGGTGATGTATTCCCGCTTGCAGATGAAAACTGGAAAATTCGAGAAAAGCTGACGGAATTCCCTCCGAATGGTGCGGCTGCGATTATGATGACCAGCCATCTGGGTGTGGTGGTTAAAGATTTTGAAACCCTTCAGAAACTGGAAAAAATGCAGCAATTCCCCGGCGTCGATTACAGCGATTACACAAACTTGCAGTATAGTTATGCGTTCGACTTGGATAACGATGCAGCAGAAGAAGCCGTTACAAAAAAACTCAATTACTCTTTTGAAAAACTGGCAGACGAAGCTGTAAAAAATGGCGGTGGCCTTTATATGCTGAATGTCGTGGTAAAGTCCACTGAAAGAACGATGTATCTGGGCTTGGTTGGGGGGCTTTTGTTTGTGGGTGTATTCCTTGGAACCCTGTTCATCATGGCAACCATCCTGATTATCTACTACAAGCAGATTTCAGAAGGCTACGATGATAAAGAACGCTTTACGATTATGGAAAAGGTCGGTATGGATAAGCGGGAAATCCGTCGGACGATCCGTTCTCAGGTGCTCACCGTGTTTTTCCTGCCGCTCATCATGGCAGGCGTGCATACAGCCTTTGCGTTCCCCATGATTTACCGGATTTTACAGCTGTTGGCATTGAGCAATGTTGGGTTGTATCTGCTATGTACAGGAATCACCTTCCTGATTTTTGCGGTGCTGTATGGATTGATTTATTCTCTGACTGCGCGCACGTACTATAAAATTATCAGCTGACCGGGTTGAGCGTGCAAAGATGTGCGCCTGTATTTTCCGTCAAAGGGCGGCTTTCAATCCTCTGTCTGGGATTTTCCAGACAGAGGATTTTTTGTGTGGCCTCTTTCAAAATAAAACCCCTTATCTTGCCATTTTTTTCTTTTGAAGGCTGTGCTTTTCCAGCAAAATGTGATATACTGAAATCATCAAACACGCCGGGCCTGCATGATGATACTGAAAAGCCCGGTTCGTTTTTTGTAATAAATCAGGAGGGAACCGTATGGAGCTGGAAAAAATAGCCCAAAATTTAAATATATTGGCAGGGTTTTGCGGCAGGCGTGATGTCGAAAAATTGACACCGGACAGCCTTTACGAAAAATATGGAATCTGGCGTGCTGACTGTATGATCCTTTTTGGAGGGAGTATTCCCTGTGGGGGAGATGTCGCCGCGCAGGCTTATCAGGATGATCTGGCAGAATATTTTATCATTTCCGGCGGAGAAGGGCATACAACCGAAGGGTTACGGAAAAAATTTCATTGTGCTTTTTGGGATATGGAAGTGGCTGGAAAAAAAGAAGCCGATATTTATGCGGAATACCTTTACCGCCAATACGGCATTGTGCCGGACTGGATTGAACGCGATTCTACCAACTGTGGGAACAACGTCACCAATACGCTGGGAATTTTGCGGCAGCATCAGGTTTTCCCAAAGACAATTCTGCTGATCCAGGATGCCTCCATGCAAAATCGGATGGACGCAGGGTTTCGGAAATATCTGGGGGATTGTGTACAGATCATCAATTTTGCCAGCTACCGGGTGCGAGTCGAAGTGCGGGACGGTACCCTCGCGTTTTCTCCCAATGATATTTGGGGAATGTGGAGCATGGAAGAATATATTACGCTGCTGATGGGCGAAATCCCCCGTTTGCTGGATGACGAAAATGGCTATGGGCCGAACGGGAAAAACTTTATTGCACATGTAGAAATCCCCGATCAGGTGCTGCGGGCGTTCGAAGAGTTAAAGACGGAATATGCCCACCTGATTCGCCCGGCACAGGAACAGTACGCTTCCCGGTAAGCAGAAGCAGTGGAAAACATATGGCGTATTGCCTGAAAACTGCGCATTTTTTTCAGCAGGATAGGGCGCTTCTCTGCAATTTTTTTCCTTTACCAGTCTATAATTGACAATTGAAGAAAGGGAAGGTAAAATTAAGAAAAGCCGTTTTGGAATATGGGTGCAAAACGCAAAGTGCTTCGAAACAGATTGACTATCTTTCACAGGGAGGCATTTCATTTGTTCAGTATTTTTAAAGAGCACCAGCATAATGTCAAACAGATTATGATGCTGGCGCGGACAGAACTAAAAAAGGACTACAAAGGTTCGTTCCTGGGTGCCGGCTGGGCACTGGTGAAACCTCTGTTTACGCTGTTTATCTACTGGTTTGCTTTTGACGTAGGCTTGCGGGCTGGTGGAGATATTGGCGGTATTCCTCGCTTTACCTTTATGCTGCCCGGTTTTATCCCGTGGTTTTTTATCAGCGATAGTATTCTGTTTGGTTCTCAGTCGATTCGTAAGAACCGTCAGTTCGTGGTGAAGATGCACTTCCCGGTTTCCAATATTATGACCTTTACGCTGCTGGCCAAATTCTATGTCCATTTGGTGCTGGCTGCGCTGATGGTGATTTTCCTCTGCTTCAATGGATATATCCCCAATGCATATGCGATTCAGTTTTTCTATTACTGCCCGCTGATGTTCCTGTTTTTCCTGGCACTTTCGTGGTCTACCGCTCCGATGAGCGCGTTCAGCCGGGATTTTGAAAACCTGATTAAATCCATTATGACCGGCATGTTCTGGCTTTCCGGCATAGTGTGGGATACGTATGCACTGGATATACCGTGGCTGCGCCATCTGATGCTTTTGAATCCCATCAACTATTTTGTGAATGGCTACCGCAAAGCGTTTGTTTCCCACCAGTGGTTCTGGGAATATCCAACCGAAACACTGGTCTTCTTTGTGGAGTTTATTGTGATCATTCTGCTGGGGATTTACAATTATAACCGCCTTCGCAAGAAGCTGCCGGATGTACTGTAAGGGAGGCGTATAAAAATGGCAGATACACAGCCCGCAGTCGTTTTTGACCATGTTACAAAAGAGTATACGCTCTATAAAGATAATAAAGAGCAGTTTTTGGCGCTGTTTTATCATTCCAAGAAGCTAAAAAAGCATATGGCCCTGAATGATGTCAGCCTGACGATTCAGAAGGGTGAGTCGGTGGGTATTATCGGCAATAACGGCGCAGGTAAGTCCACGCTGTTAAAAATGATTACCGGCGTTTCGTTCCCTACCAGCGGCACGGTAACGGTGAACGGCCGTGTGGCCGCTTTGCTGGAGCTGACCGCAGGTTTTTCCAGTGAAATGACCGGCCGTGAGAATATTTATCTGAAAGGCTATCTGCTGGGGTTGACAGATGAATATATCCGTACAATCGAAGAAAAAATCATCGATTTTGCCGAGCTGGGCGATTATATCGATCAGCCTGTGCGCACGTATTCCAGCGGTATGAAAATGCGTCTGGGCTTTGCCGTAAACGTCAATACTGACCCCGAGATCCTGGTGGTGGACGAGGCTTTGAGCGTGGGTGACGCCAACTTTAAAAAGAAGTGCAAGCGTGCCATCGCCGAAATCATCAAAAAGGGCACCACTGTGCTGTATGTCAGCCACTCTCCCGAGGGTGTTCGGGAAATCTGTCATCGGGCGATTTATCTGATTAAGGGTAAACTGGTATTCGATGGTCCGGTAGAAGAAGCGCTGAAGGTTTATGCTGAGCATAATACCAAGAAAGAACCTGCTAAGAAAAAGTAAGAACTATTCCCTGCCTGTGCAGGAAAGATTCAGGCAGCAGATACCGATCTGCTGCCTGCTTTTTGCTTTTTATTCAAAAGTATGCTACAATAACATCATAATGGGAGAGGAGCGTTGATGTATGAGCCCATCCGATAAAAGAAGGACGCAAATATTGGAAGTGCTGCGGGAAAGTGAAGAAGCGGTCAGCGCCACTTCGCTGGCAAAGCGTTTTTCTGTCAGCCGTCAGATTATCGTAGGGGATATTGCCCTGCTGCGTGCGGCGGCTCATGAGATCTCCGCAACACCCAGAGGCTATGTGCTGCAAAAACACAAAACAGAGCAGCCCACCAGAACCATTGCCTGCTGTCACGATGACCAGCTTCTGCCGCAGGAACTGTACACGGTAGTGGATAACGGCTGCGGACTGCTGGATGTTATCGTAGAGCATCCGCTGTACGGGCAGATTTCCGGAAGCCTGCAAATTTTTTCGCGTTACGATGCAGACGCATTTCTGCGCAAACTCGAAAAAAACCAGGCTAATCCGCTGTGCGCCTTAACCGGCGGTATCCATCTGCATACGCTTTCCTGCCCATCTCAGGAGGCTTATGAGCGTGTCTTGAAAGGCCTGCGTGAACAGGGAATCCTTTTTGAAAAACCTGATGACGTCTGATGGTTTGGAATAGAGATCTAAAGCACCGGTTTGCCGGTGCTTTTTTATTGCCCTATGCCCAATTTTACCCACAAATCACGCAAAAGAGAAAAATGTTTGGCTACTGTTCCGATCTTTTTCTTCCTGTCTTGACATCTGTACAGAAGAGGATTACAATACACGTGTCAAGACACCTATAATGAATATTATACAGAGAGGATCATGAAAGATGAAGGTTCAGAAGAAGATTATGACCATGGTAATTGCCGCGCTGCTGTGCGCAGTGGGCATCGTTATCCCCATGTTCTGCCCCAAAATTATCCTGGAGCCCGCATCCTTTACCCTGGCCAGCCATGTGGCACTGTTCCTGGCGATGTTTATTTCCCTGCCGGTATCCATTATTGTCTGTCTGGGAACAACAGTGGGATTTTTCTTTGCCGGTTTCCCACTGGTAGTGGTGCTGCGTGCACTCAGCCAGATTGTGTTTGTGGCACTGGGCGCATGGTTCCTCCAGCATAAAAAAGATATTGTTAACCGTCCGATTTCCAGCGCATTGTTCAGCTTGGTGATGGGCGTAATCCATGGCGCATGCGAGATGATGGTTTCCAGCTGGTTCTACTTTAACGGCGGACAAAACCAGCAGGGCTATGTCATTTCTGTGCTGCTGCTGGTAGGCGTAGGTACGGTCATTCACAGCATGGTAGATTACGGAATCGCAGTTGTGGTTTGGCGTGCAGTGCAGAATGTTGTGAAAATCCCGGTGAATGTACATCTGGGCAAAAAGAAAGACGTCCATCAGGTGCAGGCGTGATTCAACCCGGTTAAAGACTTACCTATTGTGCAAGAAACAGTACGCGTGAACAAAGTTGAAAAATTGCACTTTGTCATCCCGCGTCCTTACGGATTCCAAAGGGGCTTAGTCCCTTTGGCGAGGAGTGTTGTCTGCCAGTGGCAAACGTTGAACACCGGTCTACAATTCCGCTTCGGTCGGCGCCTTGCTTGTGTGCCGCCGGCACACGGCGCCTGAGCCGGCAGGCGAGAAAAGGGGGCGAGAAGCCCCCAAAACAGGCGGAGCCTACAAAAGATATACAATCCCCAAGAGCCGTCAAAGGCGGTGCGAGGGCTGGCGCGCAGAAAGATTCCAAAAAAGCAGCGTTTCCCCCGCGAAACGATTGACACAGCTTTTTCTGTCTTTTGATTTTATTCACAAACTGAGCAGGTTCCTCATGGAGCCTGCTTTTTTTACATGAAAAAGCAAACGGGGATGTTTGACAATGAAAAGGAGCATGCTATAATAGGAGTACTGTTATTACATGCAGCAATGAGGTGAGCTCTGATTTTGAAAGAGAAAAGTCAACTGCTGGTTTCCTTTGTCATAATCGCCAGAAATGAAGAAGCCACGCTTCCGGCGCTGTTCCGCGACGTGCTCGCGCAGGAGTACCCCCATTCCCGTATGGAGGTTCTGCTGGTGGACAGCTGTTCTTCTGATGGAACAAAAGATTGTATGGAGCGTTTTGCACAGGAATACGGCGCTGAATTTGCCGGTGTGCAGGTGCTGGAAAATCCCGGAAAAACACTGGCCCGCGGCTGGAATGTGGCACTGCGTGTGTTTTCCGGCGACGTGATTCTGCGGGTGGATGCACATGCCAATATTCCCGCAGATTTTGTGCTGAAAAATGTAGAGTGTCTGGAAAGCGGGGAAGATGTGGCTGGTGGTCAGCGTCCCTGTATTATAGAAAATCCCACCCGATGGCAGAAAACCCTGCTGCTGGCCGAAAATTCTCTGTTTGGCAGCAGCATCGCTCCTTTTCGCCGCGATGTGGGAAGGATGTATGCAAAATCTGTTTTTCATGGAGCATACCGCCGCAAAGTGTTTGAGACGATCGGCGGGTATAACGAAGAGCTGGGACGTACTGAGGATAATGAGATTCACTACCGCATGCGTCAGGCAGGTTTCCGCCTGTGCTTTGACCCGGCAATCATTTCGTACCAGCATGTCCGCAGCAGCTTGAAAACGATGATTCGCCAGAAGTACGGCAACGGCAAATGGGTAGGGCTCACGCTGGGGGTCTGTCCCGGATGCCTTTCCCTCTATCATTTTGTTCCGTTTGCTTTCGTGCTGGGAATCCTCTTCACTACCGCGCTGGCGCTGGCGGGAATCTGGCAGCTGGCTGCGTTGATGTGGAGCCTGTACGGGCTGTTGGCTGTTGTCATGACGATTACCTGTGTACGGGATGAAAACTGGAATGTCACTTCCCTGTGCCTGCCGGTATTGTTTTTGATTCTGCATGTCTGTTACGGTGCAGGCACACTGGTGGGGCTGGTGCAGCTGCCGGGTTGGAAGAAAAGCCATCACGGCGGGCTGAGCCCGGCAATGGAAGAAGTGCGCGGACAGATCCAAAAACGGTTTAGCAGGGAAGAAGGAGCAGAAAATCATGGATGAAGCGGTAAAAGAAGCAAACCCCATGCGGGAAATGCAGATGGTAAGCCTGGAAATGGCGAAGTATTTTCGCGATTTTTGCCGGGAAAACGGCCTGATGTGTTATTTTTGCGGCGGGTGCTGCATTGGTGCCATCCGTCATCATGGGTTTATTCCATGGGACGACGACGCGGATTTTATGATGCCGCGAGAGGACTATGAAAAACTGAAAAAGCTCTGGCCGGAAAAAGCCGACACAGAGCGCTATACGCTGGTGCAGCAGTCGGAAGAGCTGGTGGATCATAACCTGTTCCTCACCATTCGCGACAACCATACCACCGGGATTAAGCCGTATCAGAAAGATTTGGATATGTGCCATGGCTATGCCATGGATATCCTGCCGCTGGACGGCTGCCCGGATTCCCGCTGGAAGCGCAAAATGCAGATTTTCTGGGCACTGCTTTATTCGCTGTACTGTGCACAGCTGGTGCCGGTGAATCACGGCAAAAAGGTGGCGCTGCTGGGCAAAATCGCGCTGGGGCTGGTGCCCTCCAAAAAACTGCGGTATAAGCTTTGGAAGCTGGCAGAGCGCAAGATGAGCCGCTATCCCTTTTCGCAGTCGAAACTTGTCACCGAGCTTTGCTCCGGGCCGCATTATATGATGAACCAGTACCCGCAGGAATGGTTTGCGGGGCAGGCGTACCATGAGTTCGAGGGGGAGGAATTCCCCATCCCGGTAGGCTATGACGGCTATCTGCGTACAGCGTATGGGGACTATATGCAGTATCCGCCGGAGGAGCAGCGGGTGCCGTCGCATGACCTGCTGTTCTGTGACCTGCACCGCAGCTATCGGGAATACAAGGGCGTTTATTATTGCAAGCCGAAGGATTGACCGGCTGTTTTTGGGAGGAGTTTATTCTCATGGAAGTCACCATACAGGGATCCAATGGCCGTATTTGTGAAGCGGTTTATGGGCAGTTTATCGAACATATCCTGACCTGCATTGAGGGCGGGGTTTATGACCCGGAAAGCCCCTTTGCAGACAGCGAAGGGGTGCGCACAGATGTGTGCCGGATGGCTCAGGAGATGGCGCCGCCGGTACTGCGTTTTCCGGGCGGAACCGTGATGTGCCAGTACCACTGGGAAGATGCCGTCGGCCCGCAGGAAACGCGCATCCGTCGGAAAAATCTGATCTGGGGCGGAGAACTGGACCCTTCTTTCGGTACAGCGGAATTTGTCCAGTTTTGCAGAAAGATTGGCGCCGAGCCCATGATCTGTGTGAATATGGCATCCGGTACGCCGGAAGAAGCCGGTAACTGGGTGGAATACTGCAATGGCACCGGGAATTCTTACTATGCCAACCTGCGCCGCAGCCATGGGTTTGCAGAGCCGTTTGGGGTGAAATACTGGTGCATCGGCAACGAAAGCTATGCAGAACCCGATATCGGTGTGCACCATGATGTAAACCTGTATATCCGCGACGCGATGGAGTTCATCAAATTCATGAAGCTGACCGACCGTTCCATCCGCACGGTTGTGGTGGGCTGCGGACAGCCTGAATGGGATGAACCAGTGCTGAAAGCGCTGCATGCGGTGACGGATTATTTTTCCCTGCACCATTATTCCGCCGAAAACCATAAAGGGCTGTACGGCCCGTTTGAAGGCGAGCGGCAGCTGGTAGATATGCTGGAACAAACGGCCAAACGGCTGGATGCTTACCCCGAAAAAGTGACGGATTTCAGCCCGTGGTATCGCTTCCCGCCGCGCGCGGGGAAAATCCAGATTGCGCTGGATGAGTGGAATATCTGGAATTTCGCCGCGGATGAAACTTATGGTCTGTTGGAGCGCTATTGCTGGCGCGATGCCGTCTGGACAGCCAGCGTGCTCAATGATATCCTGAACCAGCCGGCGGTGGGCATGGCCAATCTGGCGCAAATGGTCAATGTGATCGCACCGATTGTGGCAGAAAAAGAGGGCGCATGGTACCAGACCATTGCCTACCCGTTTTTGCTGTACCGCCGTGAAATGCTGGGTGAACGCCTCCAGCTCAGCTGGGAGCCGCTCTGGCTGGATGGCGGGGAAGCCGGAAAGCTGGAAGCGCTCAACCTGTGCGCGGTGCGCGGCGAAGATGGCGTGGTGCGTGTAGCGGCAGTCAACCGCGATTTTGAAAAGGAGCACGTGATTTCCCTGGGAGAAGGGGAGGCCACGATGGTTTCGCTGACAGCCGATTCCCCCTCAGCGATTTGTTCCCGTGAGCAGTGCTGCGTACAGCGTACCGAGCGGGCCGTTTCGTGTTCGCAGATTGTCCTGCGTCCTGGCAGCGTCAATCTGATTTCTCTCAAATCTGTTTGATTTTAAATTCCCCGGTATTCCTCGGAATGCCGGGGAATTCTTGCATTCTCTCCTGCTTTGTGATACAGTGAAAACAGAAACGGGCTGAAAGAGAAGCCTGTCAGGAGAGGAGAAGAGTTATGCTGCAACAGGTTATGACCGCCCCGCATGAAATCACCTTTCGAGAGGTAGAAGTACCGCAGGTAGGGGAAGAGCAGGTGCTGGTTCGCATTGAGAAAATCGGCATCTGCGGTTCGGATATTCATGTGTATCACGGAAAGCACCCCTTTACCTCGTATCCGGTCACACAGGGGCACGAGGTTTCGGGCATTATCGAGCGTGTGGGAGAAAAGGTCACGGAGTTTGTTCCCGGACAGAAAGTAACCATCCAGCCGCAGGTCGTATGCGGAAAGTGTTATCCTTGCCGCCATGGGAAATACAATCTCTGTGAAGAACTGCGCGTCATGGGATTCCAGACAACCGGCACAGCCAGTGAATATTTTGCAGTGGACGCTGAAAAAGTCATTGCCCTGCCGGAATCTATGACGCTCGATGAGGGGGCGATGATTGAGCCGCTGGCGGTTGCCGTGCATGCCGCGCGCCGTGCAGGGGAAGTGCGCGGATTGAAAGCCGTTGTGCTGGGTGCCGGGCCGATTGGAATCCTGACAGCGCAGGCGCTGCGCGGCTTGGGCGCCGCTTCGGTGATGATTACCGATGTCAGCGATACGCGTCTGGAAAAGGCCGCCGAGTGCGGGATAGAGTTCTGCATCAATACGCGCGAGCGAGACTTCGGAGAAGCCATGCTGGAATGTTTTGGGCCGGACAAAGCCGATGTGATCTATGACTGCGCCGGAAACAATGTGACCATGGGGCAGGCAATCAGCTGCGCGAGAAAGGGAAGCATTATCATTCTGGTAGCGGTTTTTGCAGGCCCGGCAACAGTCGATCTGGCTGTATTGAACGACCACGAGCTGGATTTGAACACCAGTATGATGTATCGGCGGGAAGATTACGAAGAGGCGATTCGGTTGGCGAACGAGAAAAAAGTGCTGCTGGCGCCGCTGATAAGCCGTCATTTCCGCTTCCGGGAATATCAGGCCGCGTATGAGTATATTGACGCGAACCGTGAAAGCACTATGAAAGTGATTATCGACGTGCAGAAATGATTTGTATTCACAGGGATGTCTTATTGTTCGCGTGGAAACAGCTTCAGAATTCGAAACAGCTGCTTCGCGAATGTACGGATTCCAAAGGGACTTAGTCCCTTTGGCAGGGGTCCAGGGGACAGCGTCCCTGGTCGCCCATCGCAATGGGCGAAACCCTTATTCTTCCCCAAACGCGGGAAGGGGGGAGAAAATAGCCCAGTGGGCTATTTTCGAGGGGGAACCCACGTATGGGGTTCCCCTTTTTCAGTTTTGCTATTATATATCTTGTCCATAGCATAGATACAGTCCGCTTATAACACAAATCGACCGCCTGAGAGGAGTTCAAAAATGGAATTGACTGATTTTAACGAACAGCATAACCACAATTATACAGAGGAAGACCGGTATGTTGTGCCAAAGCAGCCGGAAGTGCGGGAATCTCTGGAAGCATTTCAGGACAGGAAATTCGGAGTAATGGTTACCTGGGGCACTTATTCCCAGTGGGGAATCGTGGAATCCTGGGCGCTGCCGGATGAAGACCGCAGCTGGGCGTGGCACGATATGGATAAACGCGTTGGAAGCCATGAATTCCGCGAGCGGTATCTCGAACTGGTGAAGACCTTCAATCCGGTGCGCTTCCGTCCGGATGACTGGGCGAAAACGTTCCGTGACGCCGGGTTCCAGTATCTGATTTTCATTACCAAGCATCACGACGGGTTTAGCCTGTGGGATACGCAGTATTCCGATTATAAAATTACCTCGCCGGAGTGCCCGTACAGCCGGAATCCCAACGCGGATATCTGCAAGGTGCTGTTCGATGCCTGCCGCGAAGAGGGAATCAAAATCCATGCCTATTTTTCCAAGCCGGACTGGCACAGCCCGTATTATTGGGCAAAGGGCTTTTCCAAAGATGAATACATGACCCGCAACCCCAGTTATAACATTGAGCAGCACCCCGGGCTGTGGGAAAAATTCCGCGAGTATACCCGCAGCCAGCTGCTGGAGCTGGTGGAAAAATACGGCCGTTTAGAGTGCCTGTGGCTGGACGGCGGACAGGTAAACCCGGCCAACGGACAGGATATCCGCCTTTCTGAAATTATGGAAGAGGCAAGAAAAATCCAGCCGTGGCTGATGGCGGCAGACCGCACTGTCGGCGGGGAAAATGAAAACTTCATCACACCCGAGCAGCTGGTTCCCGACCACGTGATCCATGTTCCGTGGGAAAGCTGCATTACACTGGGTACCAGCTTTTCCTATAAATTCGATGACGAATACAAGGACGCCAGAACCGTCATCCATATGCTGTGCGATATTGTGGCAAAGGGCGGAAATCTGGCGCTGAATGTCGGCCCGCGCCCCGATGGCCTGCTGCCGGCCCCGGCACTGCCCATTCTGGCGGAAATTGGCGCATGGCTGCGGCGCAATGGGGAAGCTATTTACGGAACCCGGCCTGCTGCTCCATACCGCGAGGGAAATTTCGCTTATACCGGCAAAAACGGGCAGGTATATGCGATTTATCTCGCGCCTGCAAACGAGAAAATGCTTCCTTCCATTCTGGAAATCCCGGTGGAGGGGCATGTGGAGAAGGTTTCCTTTCAGGGAAAAACGATGGAATTCACACAGGAAGGCAGAATCCTGCGCGTGATGACCGAACCCGGCTATGACCCGGAGCCGGCCTATGTATTCACCCTTAGCAAATAAAAGAATATGGAACAGGTGGTTTTTTTGAGCCGATTTTGCTCGAAAAGGCCACCTGTTTTATGTACGGCTTTTTCAAAAGTTTGTTTTGGAACAGACAGTAAATGAGTGTTGTGAAAAATAGACAGTATCAGGGCTGAAAATTCCCCGGGAAATCGCCCTTGCGTCGTCTTTACAAAAAAGCGGGGATATATTACAATTATTTTCTGTGGCCGAGCGGGCCGCAGAATTCAGGATAAAGGAGAGGGGTTCGTATGAGAAAAAGCTCATTCGACAGCCGCGTTTTCTACAAATCGGTTCTGGCACTGGTGCTGCCTATGGCTGTGCAGAATCTGATTAATGTCGGCATTTCATCACTGGATGTGATTATGCTGGGTAAGGTGGGAGAAACCGTACTCTCTGCCTCGTCCCTTGCGAACCAGATCCAGTTCATCATGACCATGATCTTTTTTGGTGTGACTTCGGGCGCATGTGTGCTCACCGCGCAGTATTGGGGAAAAGGCGACCGCCGCACCATCGAAAAGGTGATGGGCATCGCCCTGCGGATTTCACTGACAACAGGTATCCTGTTTACATTGGCAGTGCTGTTTTTCCCTGCGCCTCTGATGAGCCTGTTCACCAATGAACCGGACGTCATCGCAGAAGGCGTCAAATATCTGCAAATTGTCGGATATTCCTATCTGTTCATGAGTATTACGATGGTATATCTGAACATCATGCGCAGCGTGGAAAAGGTCATCATTTCTACGGTTGTCTATTCTGTTTCGCTGGTTACAAACGGCGTACTGAATGCGATTTTTATTTTTGGTCTGCTTGGCCTGCCCGCTATGGGAATTTCCGGCGCGGCGCTGGCTACCAGTATTGCCCGTCTGGTCGAACTGATTATCGTGCTGGTTTATGCGTACCGCCCCGGCCAGCCGGTGCGGCTCCGTTTTTCCGATATTTTTACCCGTGACCCGCAGCTGTTCCGCGACTTCCTGCGGTATTCTATCCCCGTTACACTGAATGAAATGATGTGGGGCGGCGGCGTTTCCATGATTACCGCCATCATTGGGCACATGGGACAGTCCGCTGTGGCAGCCAACTCGGTGGCACAGGTAACACGTCAGCTGGCCACGGTGGTAGCTTTCGGAATTGCAAACGCGACAGCGATTATGATCGGAAAAGCAATTGGAGAAGGCAGCGAAGATAAAGCCGAGGATTTTGGCCGCCGTTTTGTGTGGCTGACCGTGATTGCGGGTGTAGTCGGCGGTATTGTCGTGCTGATTGTCAGCCCCATCGCCAGCTCGACGTTGACTCTGACCGGCCAGGCCAGAGAATATCTGACCTTCATGATGTTTGTCATGTCGTATTTTGTCATCGGGCAGGCGTTCAACACCACTATGGTGGTAGGCGTTTTCCGTGCAGGTGGAGATACCAAATTCGGCCTGCTGGAAGATACCATCGCCATGTGGGGAATCTCGATTCTGGTAGGCTTTTTGGGTGCATTTGTTTTTGGATGGAGCGTGCAGGCAGTCTACGTGGTGCTGCTCAGTGACGAAATTATCAAGATTCCGGTAAACTGGTGGCGGTATAAAACCAAAATCTGGCTGCGGAACGTAACAAGATAAGAAAGAAGGCTTTTTCATGGAGAAAATCATTCTGGCTTCCGGTTCCCCCCGGCGGCGTGAACTGCTGGAACTGGCGGGCGTGTCTTTTACCGTGCAGACTGTCGATGTAGATGAGAGCATCCCCGCAGGGATTTCCCCGGAAGAAGCAGTACAGCTGTTAGCCGCAAAAAAAGCCCGTGCAGTCGAGTCCGAAGGACGGCCGGTGCTGGCGGCCGATACCGTTGTGGCACTGGACGGGATGATTTTTGGAAAACCGCAAAGCGAAGAAGACGCCAAAAAGATGCTGCGCACACTTTCCGGGAAAATCCATCAGGTGCATACCGGTGTGTGTATCCGGCGGAGTGCACGGGAAGAAATTTTCTGTGAAACAGCGCAGGTGGAATTTTATCCTCTGACGGAAGAGGAGATTGAGCGCTATGTAGCTTCCGGCGAACCGATGGATAAAGCCGGGGCTTATGGAATTCAGGGGAAGGGTGCCCTGCTGGTTCGTCGGATTGAAGGAGACTATTATACCATCGTAGGGCTGCCGGTAGCCCGCGTAGTGCGTGCACTTCTGTATGCTGATTGATATGCATAGAAAAAACCTGCTGTTACCTGATATGGTAGCAGCAGGTTTTTAATTTATTGATGATATACCATTTTTCATGGGAGATACTACTGGTAGGTTTTGATGATATTCTCTGCAATCTCCCGGCGGGTGACACAGCGATCCATGGCCTGCTTTTCGATGTAATGATGGGCGTCCTCTTCCGTCATTTTCAGCCGGTCAATCAGCATCCATTTGGCGCGGTTTACCAGACGGATTTCCTCCATCTTTTCCTGGATGGAAAGCGTCTTTTTTTCCATTCGCCGCAGCCTTTCCCGCGCAGCGCACATCCAGTTCAGTGCCTGAGAAAGCATTTGAGAAGAGGTCGGCTTAGATACCGTGAAAACGCCATAGTCCACCGTTTTGGAATAAATTTCGCTGTACAGTTCACTTTTTACAAACAGCAGCGCAACAGACCCCTTTTCACTGCATACGTCAATCGCAAGCCTGGTTCCGAAATCATCGGAAAGCGGCGTATTAATCAATACCAGGTCATACGAGCGGTCAAGCAGTATCCTTTTGGCGGCAGCAGCGCTGGTAGAAAAATGGATCGGGTAATATTCAGTTTCGGGAAGCAGGGAAGAGAGCGAGCGGCTGAATCTTTCACTGGAGGAAACCACCAGGACACTGTAGGCACGGTCTTGAAAGATCATGTTACCGCCTCCTTTTCTGCCGGAATCAGGGGGATCAATCTATCTTATTTGCCGCAATAGGAATCGATCAGCGAACGCGGCAGATGGCTGGCAATAAACGGGCTGGCAGCTGCCGCTGCGGCCGCTTCTTCCAGTGTGCGGGGAAGCATCTGATAATGGGAGAGAGTTTGCGCATCAGCGGTGAAAAGGTTGAAATCTGCAGCCGGAGGAAGCTCCAAACGATTTTGAATCCCGTGCAAGCTAGCGTAAATCAACAGAGAAAATGCAATATAAGGGTTGGCCGAAGGATCAGAAGAACGCAGCTCTACCCGGCGATACTCGTTTACAGCAGCCGGAATCCGGATAAGCTGGGAACGGTTTTCGCTGGACCAGGTGATATAACGGGGGGCTTTGTTGTTGCCCAAACGACTATAAGAATTTTGGGTTGGGTTCAGAAATACCGTCATATCCGTAATTTTATCCAATATCCCAGCAATCATAGCAGCCATAAGGTCGTCGTGACGGCCGCTGCCAGCAAGCCGGTGTACCGACATGTTGATGTGCAGGCCGCTGCCCGGCTTGTCGGGAAGGGGTTTGGGGGAGAAATCAGCATACAGCCCATTCCTGTCAGCAATTGCCCTGACAACCGAGCAGAAGGTAATTGCATTATCCGCCGCCGAAAGAGGATCGGAATACCTGAAATCAATCTCGTTTTGCCCGGGTCCTTCTTCATGGTGCGAGCCTTCAGGGAAAATCCCCATCTGTTCCAGCGTCAGGCAGATTTCCCGGCGCACATTCTCGCCGCGATCTTCGGGGGCGATATCCATATAGCCCGCATGGTCATACGGCTGCCGTGTGGGGTCGCCGTTTTCATCCAGCTTGAACAGGTAAAATTCCATCTCAGAACCAAATGCAAAGGAATATCCAGCCTGTTGCGCATCTGCGGCGGCGCGTTTGAGAATACTCCGGGCATCATTTTCAAACGGCCGTCCGTCGGGATAGGTGATATCGCAGAACATACGCACCACCCGCCCATGCTCCGGCCGCCAAGGAAGAACCGCGATGGTGGCCGGATCCGGGTGAAGGAAGAGATCCGAATGAATTTTGCCGCCAAATCCGGCAATGGCGGAAGCATCGATGGCAATACCGTAGCCAAAAGCACGCTTTAACTCACTGGGCATCACAGAGATGTTTTTTTGCCTGCCGTAGATATCACAGAATGCGAGACGGATGAATTTAACATCTTCTTCGCGGATATACTGCATGACTTCTTGGGCGGAATACTTCATAAGCTTACCTGCTTTCTTCAGTTCGCTACATACATTTGCTGATAAGGATTTTTGCTGTCAGGAGTCACCACAGTAAAGGGTGCATCCATCACTTCCTGGAAATCAACGCCAAACAATGAGCAGTATTCAGCAACAATCACAGCAATTTCAGCCAGCTCTTTTTCGTCCGCAGGAGCAGCCGTCACCTGACTTGGAAAAACGATTTCCTTGCAGTCACCGCGCAGATAGACCTTTCCGCCGTGCATACCGGTGCAGGGGAAGTTGCCAACCACGCGTTTACCATTTGCAGCCAGTCCCAATACCACAATGGTGCCGCCAGCCTGATATTCGCCCAAAAAGCTGCCTGTACAGCCACCGATTACCATGAGCGGGCTTTTTTCCTGATATGCCTTCATATGGATTCCGGCGCGGTATCCGGCATCTTTTTCGACAAAGATTTTCCCGCCGCGCATAGCGTACCCGGCGGCATCGCCGATATTGCCGTGAACGACGATTTTTCCTTCGTTCATGGTATCGCCAACCGCATCCTGTGCATTGCCGTTTACAATGATTTCTGCACCATTCAGATAAGCGCCCAGCGCATTGCCGGGAATCCCCTGAATGGAAATTTTTCTTTTGGACATCCCTGCGGCGATGAAGCGCTGCCCACAGCAGCCTACAATCTCACATGATTCCTCCCCGTTCACCCGGCGAAGGGTATCATTCAGGGGACGATAGTCCAAATTTGCAGCATTGATTTTCATATTATACCACACCTCCCAGCTTTTTTCTGCGGTTTTCAGCGGAAAAAGCGCACAAACTGGCAGTTTTTTGCAGCAATTCAAAATCTACCGTATCCAGCGGGATCTGGTCGCGGATCATGGCAGTATAAATTCCCGCCCGGTCTGTTGCGCCGATGAGCATAAAGCCCGTTAAAAAACCGTTTCGGGTAAAAAGCCGTTTTACCCCACCGGGAATGTGTTCTTCATGGGTTTCGCCTCCCTCTTCCTTGGGGAAGCAGCATCCGGCGGTCATCAAGTGCAGGCCGAAAAATCCAATAGCATTCATGGCAATGGCCTTGTCAAACACATCTTTACCGCCAGCCATGTTGATACCGGCACACTGTCCCTGCATATAGGCATTGGGCAGCAGAGCCAGCACACGCTTTTGCCCGGAAAGCAGTTCGTCTCCCTGGGTGCAGTCTCCAGCAGCGTATACATGGGGAAGAGAGGTTTCCATTTTCTGATCAATAAGGATTCCCCGCTCGGTTTTACCGCCGGCATCCTTTACCAGAGCTGTATTGGCGCGAACGCCGACTGCCAGTACCAGCACATCAAATTCCACCGTGCTGCCGCTCTTCATTAAAGCGGTCTGTCCGTCAAAGCACGTTACACTGTCACCCAGCATCAGTCGGATCCCGTGGGCTTCCAGTGTTTCAGCGACAATTCCGGCACAGGTTTCATCCAGAATACTGGAGAGCACATGCCCCGCCAGATCGCACACGGTAATCTCCCCGACTCTCTCTGCCAGTCCTTCGGCACATTTCAGGCCGATCAGTCCTGCGCCGATAATCAGCACACGGGAGGAGGGGGTCACAGCCTTTTCGAGTGCCAGCGCATCGTCCAGCGTCATAAAAGGATACTGGTTTTTCACGGTTTCCAGCCCCTCAAAGGGAGGTACAAAGGGAGAAGAGCCGGTTGCCACACATAGCTCGTCATAGGGAAGGGAAGTGCCGTCGTCGAGAAACACCTGCTGGTTTTCTGTATCCAGCTTCACAGCGCTCTTCCCGTACAGGACGGTGCAGCCGTTTTTCTCGTAAAAGTCATCGGGGCGGTACTTCATCCGCTCCAAATCGGTCTTGCCTTCCAGATAATAAGAAATCAGCGGACGGCCATATACAGCATAGGGTTCTTTGGAAACCACCGTAATGGCAGACTCCTTGTCTTCCCGGCGAATTCCCTCAATGCAGCCCACAGCGGCAACACCGTTGCCAAGAATCACATACTGTTTCATTTCCCTCACCTCTCTTCATATACGATAGCCCGGTTGGGACATCCTTTTACGCAGGCAGGCTCGCCGCAGGAATTTTGCAGGCAAAGCTCGCATTTCTGCATCACGCCGTCGCCATTGGGAGACAGTGCGCCATAGGGACATACCAGCACGCAGGTCAGGCATCCCACACACTTGCTCTGGTCAATAGAGATTACGCCGTCCTGGATAGAAAGCGCACCGGAAATACAGCTTTTCACACAGATCGGGTCTGTACAGTGACGGCAGGAAACGGCAAAATTAATTTTCTCGTCGCCATCCACCCGGATTCTGGGATAGATGGGCTTTCCTTTCAGCGCTTTCACCATATCGGTTTCCCCGGAGTTGGCAAAGGCGCAGTTGTATTCGCATAAATGGCAGCCAAGGCACCATTGTTCATTTACATATACTCGCTTCATTGTCTACCCTTCCTTATTCACCGGCGTGGGAAATCCCCAGAATTTCCAGCTCTTTTTCTGTCAGGCCAATGCCCCGCAGCATCAGGCGGTTGCCCCGCAGGGCTTCGATGGAGTTGATTCCCATACCACCCATCAGCTCTTTGATCTCATGCTTCCACGCGGTCATCAGGTTTACCAGCCGTTGGCTGCCGATATCGGGATTCAGCCGCTTGACCAGCTCGGGGCGCTGGGTCGCGATACCCCAGTTGCATTTACCGGTCTGGCAGGTACGGCACAGATGGCAGCCCAGTGCCAGCAATGCGGCGGTGGCCACATAACAGGCGTCGGCGCCAAGTGCAACAGCCTTTACCACATCGGCAGCGCTGCGGATACTGCCGCCCACTACCAAAGAAACGCGATTGCGGATGCCCTCTTCGCGCAGGCGGGTGTCTACCGCAGCCAGTGCCAACTCAATGGGAATACCCACGTTGTCGCGGATACGGGTAGGGGCTGCGCCGGTGCCGCCGCGGAAACCGTCGATGGCGATGATATCAGCGCCGCTGCGGGCAATACCGCTGGCAATGGCGGCAATGTTGTGAACGGCGGCCACCTTGACGATGACCGGCTTTTTATATTCAGTAGCTTCCTTCAAAGAAAAGACCAGCTGACGCAAGTCCTCAATGGAATAAATATCGTGATGGGGAGCGGGGGAGATGGCGTCTGAGCCTTCTGGAATCATTCTGGTGCGCGAAACATCGCCCACAATTTTGGTACCCGGCAAATGTCCGCCGATACCCGGCTTTGCGCCCTGGCCCATTTTGATTTCCACGGCAGCGCCGGCCTCCAGATAATCCTTATATACACCAAAACGGCCGGAAGCTACCTGCACAATGGTGTTGGGGCCATAAACATAAAAATCTTCATGCAGGCCGCCTTCACCGGTATTATAATAGGTACCCAGCGCGGTTGCGGCGCGGGCAAGGCTTTCGTGTGCATTATAGCTGATAGAACCGTAGCTCATGGCAGAAAACATCACTGGCATCGAGAGTTCCAGCTGAGGAGAAAGCTCACAGGTCAGGTTTCCGTGTCCATCACGCTGTACCTTTTCGGGCTTCTGCCCCAAAAACACGCGGGTCTCCATAGGCTCACGCAGGGGATCGATGGGCGGATTGGTCACCTGGGAGGCGTTAATCAGAATCTTATCCCAGTAAATGGGCAGCGGCCGGGGGTTTCCCATAGAAGAAAGCAGCACACCGCCGCTTTGGGCCTGCTTGTAAATTTCACGGATGGTATCGTTCTGCCAGTTGGCATTTTCGCGCAGAGTACAGTCGCTCTTGACAATTTTCAATGCACGGGTGGGACACAGCGATACACACCGCTGGCAGTTCACACATTTACTTTCATCGCTAAGCATCACACCCCGCTCTGCGTCATAGCGGTGCACCTCGTTGGCGCACTGCCGTTCGCACACACGGCACTGGATGCAGCGGTTTTCATTTCGGATAACTTCAAATTCCGGATAAAACAGTTCCATCAGAAACACCCCTCTTTCAGTCTGACGATGATGGGTTCGCCGCCTGCGGGCGCATAAATATTTTCTGCGTCCGGCTCCATCGTCCGGATCGAGGCCTCTTCACTGGCGATAAACACCCGGTCGTCCTTTTCGCCCACTACCATAGAGCGCAGCTTGAGCCGGTCGTTCAGGGCCATCAGACCGCCGTCAAAGCCCAATACAATAGAAAACGGCCCGGTAATCAGCAGGCTGGAAAATACCGTACGCAGCCAGCTCAGGCGCTTGCGCTTGGCTTCGTCCTTCTGGTTGATTGTGCTCCAGAACGGTGCGGCGATAACCGAAGCGGCTTCTTCCAGCGTGAGCCCCTGGCGGCGCAGGAGATAATCCATCATATACGTAATGACCTCTGTGTCGGTTTGCAGGGTGCATTTATATCCAAACATCTCAATAAAACGGCGGTTTGCATCATACGAAGAAATTTCGCCGTTGTGCACCACCGAATAATCCAACAGCGCAAAGGGATGCGCGCCGCCCCACCAGCCGGGGGTATTGGTGGGGTAACGGCCATGGGCCGTCCAGCAGTATCCCTCGTATTCATCCAGCCGGTAAAACAAACCGACATCTTCCGGGAATCCCACCGCTTTGAATGCACCCATATTTTTGCCGCTGGAAAAGACGTAGCAGCCCTCCAGACGGGTGTTGATCCGCATGACGGTGCGGGCAATAAACTCTTTTTCATCCTGTTGGCTGCGCGCCAGCAAAGAGCGCAGCGGAGAAACAAAATAGCGCCAGATCAGCGGTTCATCGGTAATTTTTGGCGTTTTGCGAATCGGGATTTCTTCTGCCTGTACGATTTCGAATCTCTCTTTTAAATACTCTTCACAGGTGGACTTTGCAATTTTATCATCATAAAAGAGGTGAAGAGCGTATAGCTCCCGATACTCCGGATAAATGCCGTACCCGGCAAAGCCGCCTCCCAAACCATTGGAGCGGTCATGCATGGGCTTCATGCCGTTGATAATCATGTCGCCGGCCATTCTTTTTCCGTCTTTGGAAATCACGGCGGCGATGGCGCAGCCGGAAGGGATGCGCACCTGACCTTCTAGTTTCATGGTTCCCCGTCCTTTCAGGAAAATAAAAAAGAGCAAAGACAACCATCCCGCAGAAGAGGACACTTCTGCCTGGAATGAACGTCTTTGCTCATCGATTATGTATTGTAGCATGGGCGCAGGGTTTTGTCAATCGCCGATTTGCGAGGAAAGAATTTTTTTCCAAAGGGTGTTGACAAACGGGAAACCGGCGTGTTATAATGCTCACCGTTGAAGGCAAAGATGTCTTAGAGGTTAACCTCTCGTCAGACATCTTTGCCTCTTTTTTTATATTATTTTTTCAGTAAAGGGGAATCCAGTATGGAAACTGTACCTGAGTTCTTTGGCAGCATGGTATTTGATGACCGCGTGATGAAAGCCAATCTTTCCGCCAATGTATACCAGTCTTTGCGCAAAACCATTGACGAAGGGGCGCAGCTGGATTTGTCAGTTGCAAATGCGGTTGCCGCCGCCATGAAGGATTGGGCCGTTGCACACGGCGCCACCCATTACACCCACTGGTTCCAGCCGCTGACAGGCATTACCGCAGAAAAGCATGACAGCTTTATCACACCTTCTCCGGATGGCCGTGTGATTATGGAATTTTCCGGCAAAGAGCTGATTAAAGGCGAACCGGATGCTTCTTCGTTCCCGTCCGGCGGCCTGCGGGCAACCTTTGAAGCCCGTGGATACACGGCCTGGGACCCCACATCCTATGCCTTTATTAAAGGAAAGACCCTGTGTATCCCCACAGCGTTCTGTTCCTATGGCGGCGAAGCGCTGGACAAGAAAACCCCGCTTTTGCGCTCCATGGAAGCCCTGAACCGGCAGGCGCTGCGGATTTTACGGCTGTTTGGCAACAATGAAGTGAAATATGTCCGCACTTCGGTGGGCCCCGAGCAGGAATACTTCCTGGTAGACCGCGAGATATTCAACAAGCGCCCCGACCTGGTCTATACCGGCCGCACGCTGTTCGGCGCAAAGGCACCCAAAGGGCAGGAGATGGAGGACCACTACTTCGGCGTGATTAAGCCCCGCGTAGCCGAATATATGGAAGACCTGAACCGGGAGCTGTGGAAGCTGGGTGTCCTGGCCAAGACCGAGCACAATGAGGTTGCCCCGGCACAGCACGAGCTGGCGCCTATCTATCAGACCACCAATATTGCTACCGACCACAACCAGCTGACCATGGAAATCATGCAGAAGGTGGCAGCCCGTCATGGACTGGTGTGTCTCCTGCATGAAAAGCCGTTTGCAGGCGTGAACGGAAGCGGCAAGCACAACAACTGGTCACTTGCCACCGATACCGGCGTAAACCTGCTGACCCCCGGCGAAACGCCCCACGAAAACGCGCAGTTCCTTTTGTTCCTGTGCGCTGTTATCAAGGCTGTGGACGATTATCAGGATTTGCTCCGTTTGTCGGTTGCAACTGCCGGCAACGACCACCGTTTGGGCGCCAACGAAGCGCCGCCTGCTGTGGTGTCCATTTTCCTGGGCGACGAGCTGACCGCAATCCTGGACTCCATTGAAAAAGGCGTGCCCTACAATGCCGCCGAAAAAACCCAGATGCTTCTGGGCGTGGATGTTCTTCCCAAGTTCCAGCGTGATACCACCGACCGGAACCGTACCTCTCCTTTTGCTTTTACCGGCAACAAGTTCGAGTTCCGTATGCTGGGCTCTTCCAACAGCATTGCCTGTGCCAACATGATGCTGAACAGCGCTGTGGCAGAATCCCTGAAGCAGTATGCTGACCGGCTGGAAGGTGTAGAAGACTTCAACGCAGCCCTGCACAAGATGATTCAGAAGACCATCCGCGATCACAAGCGCATTATTTTCAATGGCAACGGCTATGACGATGCTTGGATTCGCGAGGCGACCGAAGAACGCGGCCTGCTGAACTATCGCACCACCCCGGACTGCATGCCTCACCTGCTGGATGAAAAGAATGTGAAGATGCTCACCTCTCACGGGGTATTTCTGGAAGCAGAGCTTCATTCCCGTTGCGAGATCATGCTGGATAACTACTGCAAAACCGTCGTGATTGAAGGCAACACCATGGCAGATATGGCCAGAAAGCAGATTTTGCCCGCTGTAGAGGCTTATGCAGGAGATTTAGCATCCGCTGCCGCTTCCAAAAAGGCACTGGACGAAGAGCTGCCCTGCACCTACGAAAAAAATCTGGTTCGCAAGCTCTCCATGCTGGCCGATCAGATTAGCCAGAAGACCAGCGAACTCGAAGAGATTTTGATGACGCTGGGAGATTATCCCGATGTCACAGAAGAATCTTATGCAATCCGCGACAAAGTGCTGCCTAAGATGAGCGAGCTTCGTGCTGTAGCTGATGAAGCTGAGACGGTTACGGCTGCAAAATATTGGCCGTATCCCACCTATGGCGATTTGTTGTTTGGTGTTCGCTGAGCGTTTTGTTTCTTATTTTGATAGATAACATTCTCAATTAGTGAGAATCGAGAAGGAAGAATCGAGAAGAAAAGAGGTTTTCCATATGACATTGAGTGCTGTCAACACCATTTGGGTGCTGCTGGGCGCGGCACTGGTATTCTTTATGCAGGCTGGATTTTCCATGTGTGAAGCTGGTTTTACCAGAGCAAAAAACACTGGCAATATCCTCATGAAGAACCTGATGGACTTCTGTATTGGTACCCCTTGTTTCTGGTTGTTTGGTTTTGGCGTCATGTTCGGAACCGGTACAGCTCTGTTTGGCTGGATTGACCCCATGATTATGGGCGACTACAGCGATGTCCTTCCGGCAGGCGTACCGCTTTGGGCCTATGCCATTTTCCAGACCGTGTTCTGCGCTACTTCGGCAACCATCGTTTCTGGTTCCATGGCAGAGCGCACCAAGTTCAGTGCTTACTGCATTTACAGTGCAGCCATTTCCCTTTTCATCTATCCCATTTCCGGCCACTGGATTTGGGGCGGCGGTTGGCTGAGCCAGCTGGGCTTCCATGACTTTGCTGGTTCCACAGCCGTTCACATGGTTGGCGGTATTTGTGCTCTTATCGGCGTCATGTTCCTTGGACCCCGTATCGGCAAGTATGACAGAAGCGGCAAGCCCCGCGCAATTCTTGGCCACAACCTGACTTTTGCAGCTCTGGGTGTGTTTATCCTGTGGTTCTGCTGGTTCGGTTTCAACGGTGCTTCTACCGTTGCTATGGACTCTGATGCTGCTGTAGAAAGTGCCGGCCGCATCTTCTTCAACACCAACCTGGCTGCTGCGGTTGCCTGCTGCACCACGTTGATTTTCACCTGGCTGCGCTATGGCAAGCCCGATGTTTCCATGACCTACAACGCTGCGCTGGCTGGTCTGGTCGGTATCACCGCTGGATGCGATGCGGTTTCCCCGCTGGGCGCTGCCATTATGGGACTGGTGTTTGGTGTTGTGATTGTACTGGCTGTTGAATTCTTCGACAAGGTTGTCAAGCTGGATGACCCGGTGGGTGCTATCTCCGTTCATGGTGTGTGCGGTTCGCTGGGAACCATCCTTACCGGCCTGTTTGCCGATGGCGTTACCACCGAAAAGGGTCTGTTCTATGGCGGCGGCTTCCACTTCCTGGGAGTCCAGGCGCTGGGCGTTGTTTCGGTTGCCGCTTATGTAGCCGTTATCATTTCCATTGTTTTCTTCATCATCAAGCACACCATCGGCCTGCGTGTTTCCGCACAGGAAGAGATCGA
This sequence comes from uncultured Clostridia bacterium, assembly GCA_946484175.1. GTDB lineage: Bacteria > Bacillota > Clostridia > Oscillospirales > Acutalibacteraceae > Heritagella_A. Next base: position 18,658 of record CAMLSX010000011.1, on the reverse strand, counting down.
AGGCCTGGATGTTTCCGAGCACGGCCTGCTCACCGCTTATGCCGGGTTTGCCATGATGCCTGACATCATCGGCGAAGAGGGCGAAGCAGCTCCTGTAATGGTAACCGGTGATACGCCTCCTGCCGAAGCTGTTCCGGTCAAGCGCGTTCCCACTTTCGAAGAAGAAGGCCAGCCCAAGCTCACCAAAGTGGAGATCATCTGCAAGGAATCCCGTTTGGAGGTTCTGAAGGATGCGATGACCCGTCTGGGCATCAATGGCATGACAGTTTCCCACGTGCTGGGCTGCGGCGTGCAGAAGGGTAAGCCGGAATATTACCGCGGCGTACAGGTAGAAGCCACCCTGCTGCCCAAGGTGCAGGTAGACATCGTTGTCAGCAAGGTTCCGGTTCGCGATGTGATCGAGACCGCCAAGAAGGTGCTGTATACCGGCCATATCGGAGACGGCAAGATCTTTGTGTATGACGTAGAAAACGTCGTCAAGGTTCGTACCGGCGAAGAAGGGTATGACGCTCTGCAGGATGTGGAGTAAGAATCGCATCCTAACCTACAGCAACGATATGTAAATTTATGGATTCCAAAGGGGTTTAACCCCTTTGGCGCAGGTTCAGGGGCGCGGAGCCCCTGGACGCTCTCCGCAGAGAGCGGAACACTTCAACTTGAAGGCGTATTTTCGGGGATGAATTGGAAAATGTTTCAGTGAAACATTTTCCAAGAAGGCCCCTTTTACAAGAAAAAAGGGGCCTTTACTTCGTTTCAGATACAGCTTTTTGATTTCCTAAAAAGGAAAACAGCTGAAAAATACACGATTTGGATATTATAGATATTTATAGAAAAAGGCGTTTGAGAAAAGAAGAGTACGGCAGGGCCCCTGTCCCCAGAGAGCGCGGAAAGCTGGGAACCGCGCGGCAGAGCCTGCCGGAAAAACGCTTTTCGAGCCGCAAGCTGAACGGGATTTCCTCAGTAGGCGAGCCGTAGCCGGCGTTAACGGAGCAACGAGAACCAATATAGGTGGCACCGCGAGAGCAGCACTTGCCCTATAGGATGCTGTATTTCTGAATGATAAGGAGGAAATATCATGTGTTCGATTATGGGATACTGCGGCAGCGGCGCCGCTTTTGGGCGTTTGGAAGAAGCTTTTTACCGCTCGAAGGAGCGGGGCCCGGACGATACCCATGTGGTGGATACGGGCAGTGGCTGGCTGGGATTCCACCGGCTGGCCATTATGGGACTTAGCCCCGAGGGAATGCAGCCCTTTGCATTGGGGAACAGTTATGCTGTATGCAACGGGGAAATCTATGGCTTTGAAAAGCTGAAAGAATCCCTTTCCCCAAAATATACCTTTGCCAGCGGTTCCGACTGCGAGGTACTGCTGCCCATGTACCGGGAGTACGGCGTGGAGATGTTCAAAATGCTGGACGCGGAATTTGCCTGTATTCTCTATGACGGCGATACCGGCGAATATATCGCAGCCCGTGATCCCATCGGCATCCGCCCGCTGTTTTATGGCTATGATGCATCCGGCGCTATTGTGTTTGCCAGCGAAGCGCGCTGTTTGATGGGGTTGGTTTCCAAAGTGCGCCCCTTCCCGCCGGGACATTATTATAAAGACGGGAAATTTGTCTGCTATGCCGACATGACGCATGTGGAAACACCGGTAGAGGACAGCCTCGAGGACATTTTCCGCAACATCCGCGAAAAGCTGGTGGCCGGGGTGGAAAAGCGCCTGGTGGCCGATGCCAAGGTGGGCTTCCTGCTCAGCGGCGGCCTGGATTCCTCTCTGGTGTGCGCCATTGCCGCACGGAAAAGCCAAAAGCCCATCCGCACTTTTTCCATCGGCATGGAAGGGGACGCCATTGATTTGAAATACGCCCGCCAGGCCGCAGAGTTTCTGGGAAGCGAGCACACCGAGGTGATTATCACCCAAAAAGACGTGCTGGAAGCGCTGCCCCATGTGGTGGAAATCCTCGGCACCTATGACATCACCACCATCCGCGCCAGTATTGGCATGTATCTGGTGTGCAAGGCCATCCACGAAAACACCGATATCCGCGTACTGCTCACCGGAGAAATCTCCGATGAGCTGTTTGGGTATAAATATACCGATTTTGCCCCCAGCGCCGAAGCCTTCCAGAATGAGTCGGAGAAACGTGTGCGGGAGCTTCACTGCTATGACGTGCTGCGGGCAGACCGGTGCATCTCCGACAACTCGCTGGAAGCCCGTGTGCCCTTTGGCGATTTGGATTTCGTACGGTATGTCATGGCCATTGACCCCGAGAAAAAGCGCAACCACTATGGCAAGGGAAAATATTTGCTGCGCCGCGCGTTTGAAGAAGGGGATTATTTGCCCCACGACCTTTTGTACCGGGAAAAGGCCGCCTTTTCGGATGCAGTGGGCCACTCTATGGTGGACGATTTGAAAGCATATGCAGAAACCCGGTATACCGATGCAGAATTTGAAGAAAGACGGAAACACTATCCCTATGCACAGCCTTTTACCAAGGAATCCCTTTTGTACCGGGAACTGTTTGAAAAATACTATCCCGGCCAGGCAGAAATGATCCCGGGATTTTGGATGCCCAACCGGGAATGGGAAGGCTGTGACGTGGATGACCCTTCCGCCCGGGTGCTCTCCAACTATGGGGACAGCGGGAAATAAGGAAGCGGAATTTTTGCAGGCACAGATAGGAGAATCATGATGACAAAGTATATTTTTGTAACCGGCGGCGTGGTGTCCGGCCTTGGAAAGGGAATCACCGCAGCCTCTCTCGGAAGGCTTCTCAAAGCACGTGGGCTCAAGGTGGCAGCACAGAAGCTGGACCCCTATATCAATGTAGACCCGGGGACCATGAGCCCCTTTCAGCACGGGGAAGTTTATGTTACCGAAGACGGCGCGGAAACTGATTTGGACTTGGGTCATTATGAGCGGTTTATCGATGAGGATTTGAACCGGTATTCCAACCTGACCACCGGAAAAGTATACTGGAATGTGCTGAACAAAGAACGCCGCGGGGAATATCTTGGCTCCACCGTACAGGTAATCCCTCACATTACCAACGAGATCAAGGAGTTTGTCTATAATGTAGGCAAAAAAACCGATGCCGATGTGGTCATCACCGAAATCGGCGGCACCATCGGCGACATTGAATCCCAGCCGTTCCTCGAAGCAGTGCGGCAGGTCTCGCTGGAAGTCGGGCGGGAAAACAGTTTGTTCATCCACGTCACGCTGGTTCCCTATCTGCGCGGCTCCGGCGAGCACAAGTCAAAACCCACCCAGCACTCCGTCAAGGAATTGCAGGGAATGGGTATCAACCCCAATATCATTGTGCTTCGCTGCGACGAGCCCCTTGAAGAAGATATTTTCCGAAAGATTGCCATGTTCTGCAATGTAAAGCCCGACTGTGTTATTGAAAACCGCACGCTGCCCAACCTGTATGAAGCCCCCCTCATGCTGGAAGAAGCCAATTTCTCGTCGGTGGTTTGCCGGGAGCTGCATATTCAGGCGCCCGAGCCAGACCTGACCGCATGGAAACAGCTGGTCGAGCGCATCCATAACCGCGAGGATTCGGTGGAAATCGGCCTGGTGGGAAAATACGTCCAGCTGCACGACGCCTATCTGTCGGTAGCCGAAGCCTTGCAGCATGCGGGTTATTCCCTGAATACACGGGTGAATCTCCACTGGATTGATTCCGAGACATTGACAGAGGAGAGCTGTCAGAAAGCCCTTTCCGGGCTGGATGGCATCATTATCCCCGGCGGGTTTGGCAGCCGCGGCATTGCCGGAATGATTCTGGCGGCAAAATATGCCCGCGAAAACCACTTGCCGTATTTGGGCATCTGCCTGGGAATGCAGATTGCCGTAATTGAATATGCACGGCATATGGCCGGTCTGGAAGATGCCGATTCCGGCGAGTTCAATGAGCTGTGCGCGCATAAAGTCATCGACTTCATGCCGGGACAGAGCGAAGAGATCGACAAAGGCGGTACCCTGCGGCTGGGCAGCTATCCCTGTGCGGTAAAGCCCGGCACTACGCTGGAGCGTTGCTATGGCAGCCAGTTAATCCACGAACGCCACCGCCACCGTTATGAGGTCAACAACGATTTCCGTGGCTGGCTGGAAGATGCAGGTCTGACTCTCAGCGGTCTTTCTCCGGATGGCCGTCTGGTAGAAGCCGCCGAGCTGACGGAAGAGCCTTTCTTTGTGGGCGTACAGTTCCATCCGGAATTCAAGAGCCGCCCGGATAAACCCCATCCGCTGTTTTTGGGGCTGGTAGAAGCCGCGAAGAAGAAGGGAGGTCACCAGCTGTGAGCCTGCATGAAGAATGTGGTGTGTTCGGCGTTTTTTGTCCCAAACCCGAAAACACCGCCCATATGGCTTATTACGGCCTGTATGCTTTGCAGCACCGGGGACAGGAGAGCTGCGGTATTGTGGTAAACGACGACGGGCTGTTTTTTTCTCATAAAGATTTGGGACTGGTAGGGGATGTCTTTTCCCCCCAGATAATGGCCCGCTTTCCAAAAGGAAGCATGGCTGTGGGACATGTGCGGTACGGTACCACCGGCGGAAACAGCCGGTCAAACTGCCAGCCCATCGAGATCAATCATCAGAAAGGGAAAATGGCCCTTGCCCATAATGGCAACCTGAGCAACGCCTGGCAGCTGCGCAGTGAGCTGGAACTCAGCGGCGCGATTTTCCACTCCACCAGCGATACTGAAATCATCGCCTATATCGTCACCCGCGAGCGATTGCACGCACCTTCCATCGAAACCGCCCTCAGCCGGGCTATGGATTCGCTGCAAGGGGCTTATTCGCTGGTGCTCATGTCTTCTGCCAAGCTGATTGCGGCCCGTGACCCACATGGGTTCCGGCCGCTTTGCTATGGGGAATTGCCGGGCGGCGGATATGTGGTGGCATCCGAAAGCTGCGCCCTCCATGCGGTGGGCGCAGCCTTTGTGCGCGATTTGCTCCCCGGTGAAATTCTGGTATTTCATGAAGGCGGAATCGAATCCCATCGGGAACACTGTGGACAATGCGTTGGGAAAATCTGTTCCTTTGAATACATTTACTTCGCTCGCCCCGATTCTGTAATCGAGGGCATGCCCGTGCATCTGGCCAGGATGCGCGCAGGGGAGCTGCTGGCACAGGAACACCCTGCACAGGCAGATGTGGTGATCGGCGTACCGGATTCCGGGCTGGATGCTGCGCTGGGATTTTCGCGCGCTTCTGGCATCCCGTATGGGATTGGGATGCTCAAAAACCGGTATATCGGCCGGACATTTATCTCTCCGGGCCAGGAGGACAGAGTGGACAAGGTGCGCATCAAACTCAGCCCCATCCGCGAGACCGTAGCGGGGAAGCGCGTGGTGCTGATTGACGACTCGATTGTGCGCGGCACTACCAGCGGGCAGATCGTCACCATGCTGCGCGAAGCAGGGGCAGCCGAGGTACACATGCGCATCTCGTCGCCGCCGTTTTTGCATCCGTGCTATTATGGTACCGATATCGACTCCTGCGACCATCTGATTGCCTGCCATCATTCCGTCGAAGAGATCGCAAAGATCATCGGCGCCGACAGCTTGGGATATCTGCCGCTGGAAAAGCTGCCCTGGATGATACAGGGGCGCTCCTGCTGCTCTGCCTGTTTCAGCGGGGAATACCCTACACCGGTGCCGCAGAATACCCGGAAAGACCGGTTTGAAAAGAGGCTTTCCGAATCCGGCAGGCGGGCGCCGAAAATTTGAAGATCATCCACAGGGAGGCATGGAAATGATAAAACAGTTTAACAGGAAGCTCATCACAGAAGATGGGGAAGAGTATTACGGATACGCCTTTGGCGGCCCGGCAGGAAAAGTAACGGAGCTGGTGTTCAATACGTCCATGACGGGCTATCAGGAGATTTTGACTGACCCGTCCTATACCGGTCAGACCGTCGTGATGACCTATCCGCTCATCGGCAACTACGGTGTAAACCCGCAGGATAACGAGACCATCACGCCCACAATGGGCGGCATGGTGGTGCGGGAGTACAACGATTTCCCCTCGAATTTCCGCAGTATCCGCACGCTGTCTCAGATGATGGCGGAGTATGGGATTCCGGGCATTTCAGGCGTGGATACCCGCAAAATTACGCGCTCTATCCGCGAGCTGGGCTCGCGCAAGGTGCTGATGACCGATGTGGATACCACACTGGAGGAAGGATTGCGGCAGATCGCAGAGACCGGGCTGATTTCTCATCCGGTTTCTCTGGTCAGCTGCAAGCAGCCCTGGAATGCGGATATCCCCAACCGCTCTTTCCGTGTAGCGGCCATCGACTGTGGCATGAAGCGCGGCATTGTGCGCTGCCTGAACGAAAAGGGATGCAGCGTCACCGTTTTCCCGTGGAACGCTTCGGCAGAAGAGGTTTTGCGCCTGCACCCCGATGGCGTGCTGTTTTCCAATGGGCCTGGCAACCCGGAAGATGTACCCGAGACGATCCGCCTGGTACAGCAGCTTCGCGGCAAGGTACCCATGTTTGGCATTTGCCTGGGCCATCAGGTCATTTCGCTGGCATATGGCGGCAAGACCTATAAGATGAAATTTGGGCACCGCGGCGGCAACCATCCTGTGCGCGACTTGGAAACCGGGAAGATCGAGATCACTTCTCAGAACCATTCGTATGCGGTGGACGCCGAAAGCCTGAAAAATACCTCCCTCACCGTTACCCATCTCAACCTGCTGGATTCCACTGTCGAGGGTGCAAGATGCAAAGAAGACCGGGTGTTCAGCGTGCAGTACCATCCAGAAAGCGCCCCCGGCCCGCAGGACAGCAAAGGGCTGTTTGACCGGTTTTTGCATTTGATGAAGGAGGGGAAAGAACATGCCTAAGAGAACAGATATTCAGAAAATCCTTGTGATTGGCTCGGGCCCAATCGTCATTGGCCAGGCCGCAGAATTCGACTATGCCGGAACACAGGCATGCCTGGCCCTGAAAGAAGAGGGCTATGAAGTGGTGCTGTGCAACTCCAACCCGGCCACCATCATGACAGACCCGGCCATTGCCGATAAAGTCTATATGGAACCCCTGACGCTGGAATACCTGGCCAAGATTATCCGCTTTGAGCGCCCCGATGCAATCGTGCCGGGCATCGGTGGACAAACGGGCCTGAACCTGGCGATGCAGCTGGAGAAAAAGGGAGTTCTGCGCGAATGCCGTACCGAGCTTCTGGGAACTGACAGCCACAGTATCGAAATGGCAGAAGACCGCGAACTTTTCAAAGAGCTGTGCCAGCGGCTGGGAGAACCGGTGCTGCCCTCGCGCATTGCCTCTTCCATGCAGGAGGGCCTTGCGGCAGTAGAAGAGATCGGTTATCCCGTGGTGCTTCGTCCGGCATTTACCCTGGGTGGTACCGGCGGCGGTTTTGCCGGCAATGAGGCCGAATTCCTGGATGGCATGAAGACTGCACTGGAAGTTTCTCCCACCCATCAGGTGTTAGTCGAAAAGAGCGTCAAGGGCTACAAAGAGATCGAGTATGAGGTAATCCGCGACGCCAACGATACGGCAATCACCATCTGCAATATGGAAAATCTTGACCCTGTGGGCGTGCATACCGGCGACTCCATTGTAGTTTGTCCGTCGCAGACGCTGACCAACCGCGAATACCAGATGCTGCGCGACAGCGCCCTGAAGATCATCCGTGCACTGGAGATAGAGGGCGGCTGCAATGTACAGTTCGCACTCGATCCCGATTCCTTCCAGTATTACCTCATCGAAGTGAACCCCCGCGTGTCCCGTTCTTCGGCACTGGCTTCCAAGGCGAGCGGCTACCCCATCGCGCGCGTTTCGGCCAAGATCAGCGTGGGTATGACACTGGATGAAATCCCGCTGGCCAATACGCCCGCCTCATTCGAACCGGCACTCGACTATGTGGTCACCAAAATGCCGCGCTTCCCCTTTGATAAATTTGCAGACGCCAACAACCGTCTCGGTACCCAGATGAAGGCTACAGGCGAAGTCATGAGCATTGGCAGGACGATGGAAGAAAGCCTGCTCAAAGCAGTGCGTTCTCTGGAAACGGGAACCAACCACCTGTATCTGGAAAAATTCAGAGACTGGGAAAAAGAAAAGCTGCTGACTTATATCTGTGACGCCACAGACGACCGCATTTTTGCCATTGCACAGCTGATGCGCTTGGGTGGAACTGTGGAGGAGATTTTTGCCGTCACGCGCATTGACCGCCTGTTCCTGCAAAAGATTTCCAACATCGTAGAAGAAGAAACACGGCTGAAAGCTGCACCCCATGACCGCGAAACGTTGCTGGAAGCCAAGCGCATGGGCTTCTCTGACTGTGAAATTGCAAAGAGCTGGGGCATGACCGAGCGGGAAGTCTTTGCCCTGCGCCGCGAGCTGGGCGTGCTGCCGGTCTATAAGATGATCGACAGCTGTTCTTCCGAGTTTGACAGCTATATCCCATACTTCTATTCCACCTATGAGCAGGAAAACGAGTCCATCGTTTCCGATAAAAAGAAAATTATCGTGCTGGGTTCCGGGCCAATCCGTATTGGTCAGGGCGTGGAGTTCGATTATTCCACCGTCCATGCCATCCAGACCATCCGCAAGGCCGGATATGAGGCTATCATCATCAACAACAACCCCGAAACGGTTTCCACCGACTACACCACCTCGGATAAGCTTTATTTTGAGCCGCTTTGCCCCGAAGATGTGATGAACATCATCGAGCTGGAGCAGCCGGAAGGCGTGATCACCTCTTTGGGCGGTCAGACCGCCATCAATCTGGCCCAGCCGCTGATGGAGCGCGGAGCACGGCTGATCGGTACTGGGTGTGAAGCCATTGAGCGGGCTGAAAACCGCGATGCCTTTGAAAAGCTGCTGCTGGATCTGCATATTCCCCAGCCCAGAGGACAGGCTGTCACCAATATTGAAGACGGCGTAAAGACAGCAGAAAAAATCGGATACCCGGTGCTGGTGCGTCCCAGTTTTGTGTTGGGCGGCCGTGCGATGCAGCTGGTAGCAGAAGAAGAGCAGCTGCGCCATTACCTGAAAACCGCCGTGGAGATCGACGCGGATAAGCCCGTGCTGGTGGATCATTACATCCAGGGCAAAGAAGTGGAAGTCGATGCTGTCTGCGACGGCACGGATGTCTTTGTGCCGGGAATTATGGAGCTGGTGGAGCGTACCGGCATCCATTCCGGTGACTCGATCAGCGTGTACCCACCGTTCAGCATCTCGCAGAAGGTCAAGGATACCATCCTCGAATATACCCGCCGCCTGGGTCTGGGCATTGGCATTGTGGGATTGTATAATATCCAGTTTATTGTGGATCGGCAGGAAAACGTCTCGATTATCGAGGTAAACCCGCGTTCTTCCCGTACTGTGCCGTTTTTGTCCAAAGCGACCGGCTGGCAGCTGGCAGATATCGCCACTCGGGTGATTTTGGGCGAGAGTCTGCGGCAGCAGGGGATTACGGAGATCTATCCCGCCGAAAAGAAGCGCTGGTACGTCAAAGCGCCGGCCTTCTCCTTCTCCAAGCTCCGCGGACTTGACGCTTATCTTTCCCCCGAAATGAAATCGACCGGCGAAGCGATTGGCTATGACGGCAAGCTGACCCGCGCACTGTATAAAGCTCTGCAAGCTTCCGGCGTGAAGGTGCAGAATTACGGTACTGTCTTTGCAACCATTGCAGACGATGACAAGGAAGAAGCGCTCCCGCTTATCCGCCGCTTCTACCGTCTGGGCTTTAATATCGAGGCCACACAGGGAACCGCAAATTTCCTCAAAGGGCATGGCATCCGCACCCGTGTGCGCCGGAAAATCCGCGAAGGCTCCACCGATATCCTCGATTCCATCCGGCAGGGCTATGTGACCTATGTGATCAATACCCGCGACGTGCACTCCGACCCGAGATTCTCCGACGGCTGGACGATTCGCCGCTGTGCAGTAGAAAATAACGTCACTACCCTCACCTCACTGGATACAGTCCGCGTGCTGCTGGATGTTCTGGAAGAAATCACGCTGGGCATTTCCACCATTGACGCAGAATAAATCTGCACACAAGCGAAGAGGCGCCACGGAAAACACCGTGGTGCCTTTATTTTTTGCGGCAAAAACTGTACGCGTAAAAAAATTGCCTGCCGTGGTTCTTCTTGCAAAGCGAAAAGGGAACGTGTATAATTTTGGTCATGGAATATACGAGCAGCCCGAGCTGCTTTTGGAGGGAATTTTATGAAGTTTACCGGAAATGATCTCCGTTTATATGCTGTAACCGACCGCAGCTGGCTAAAGCCCGGCCAGACGCTGGCGCAGCAGGTAGAACAGGCATTGCTGGGCGGCGTGACCATGGTGCAGCTGCGCGAAAAGAACCTTTCCCGTGAAATGGTGCTGGCCGAAGCGCGGGAGCTGCTCTCGCTGTGCCGCCGGTTCGATGTGCCTTTTATCATCAATGACGACGCACAGTTGGCGCTGGAAGTGGGCGCAGACGGCGTGCATATCGGGCAGGAGGACATGGCCTATGAACAGGCGCGGGCGCTGCTGGGGCCGGATAAAATCATCGGCGTGAGCGCCCATAATCCAAGGGAAGCGCTGGCGGCGCAGGAGGCAGGCGCGGATTATCTGGGCTGCGGCGCAGTGTTCGGCTCTTCCACCAAAGACGGCGTGCAGACGCTGACCCCCGAAGGGCTGAAAGAAATCTGTTCCACTGTGAAACTTCCCGTGGTGGCCATTGGCGGCATCAACGAAACCAACCTGTCCCAGCTCAAAGGCTGCGGCGCATACGGTGCGGCGGTGATTTCCGCAATTTTTGCCAAAGAAGACCCGCGCGCCGCTGCTGAGCAGCTGGAAGCTTTGTCACGGGAAATCTTTTTGCCCAGAACGCACGGTATGAAAACTGCCCTGACCATCGCCGGTTCCGATTCGAGCGGCGGCGCGGGCATTCAGGCAGACCTCAAGACCATGGCTGCCCACGGGGTATACGGCATGAGCGCCATCACTGCCCTGACCGCGCAGAATACCACCGGTGTTTCCGGAGTGCTGGAATCCACACCGGAGTTTTTGAAAATGCAGCTGGACAGCGTGTTTACCGATATTTTCCCCGATGCCGTGAAAATCGGCATGGTGAGCAGCGCGCCGCTGATTCAAACCATTGCGGCTGCCCTGCGGCAATACCAGCCAAAGAATATCGTCCTTGACCCGGTGATGGTCTCTACCAGCGGCAGCCGGTTGCTGGCAGAAGACGCCGCCCGGACGCTGCTTTCAGAGCTTGCGCCGCTGGCCGATATCATCACTCCCAACATTCCCGAAGCAGAGGTGCTCAGCGGCAGAAGCATCCGCAGCAGGGAAGAGATGGAGCAGGCAGCGGCCAGTATTGCTCAGCAGTATCGCGGGGCAATCCTGCTGAAAGGCGGCCATCTGGCGGGAACAGCCGACGACCTTCTGTACACAGAGGGAAAAGCGCACTGGTTCCCCGGCCGGCACATCGATAACCCCAACACGCACGGTACCGGCTGTACGCTTTCCAGCGCCATTGCGAGCAATCTGGCGCTCGGCTTCCCGCTGGAAGAAAGCGTGGCCAGAGCCAAAGAGTATGTAGCCGGTGCAATCGCCGACGGACTGAATCTGGGACAGGGGAGCGGCCCCCTGAACCATGGGTACCGGCTGCGGTAATCAAACAAAAGAGGAGGGATTCCCCATGAGGAACCGAAACACAGATTCAAAAACCCGTACAAGCCGGTATATCAGCATGATTTTGCGGCATCACCCGGAAAAGGCGGGCATCAAACTGGACCGGCACGGCTGGGTCGACGTAGACGCGCTGATTGAGGGCGTCTCGAAAACCCACCCGCTCACCCGTGAGTTGCTGGAAGAAATTGTGCGCACAGACGATAAGCAGCGGTATTCATTCAGCGAAGACGGCGCCAGAATCCGCGCGAATCAGGGGCACTCGATCCCCGTGGACGTGGAGCTTTCCCGTCAGGAACCGCCGGAGTACCTGTTTCACGGCACCGGCGAAAAATATGTGGCGTCCATTGAGCAGCGAGGGCTTTTGGCGAAAGGCCGCTTGTATGTGCATCTTTCTTCTGATACAGAAACGGCCCGAAAGGTGGGCGCACGCCATGGAAACCCGGTAATTTATCGGGTCGCTTCGGGGCGCATGGCGCGGGATGGCTTCGCGTTTTTCCTTTCCGTCAATCAGGTGTGGCTCACCCCGATGGTTCCGGTGGAATATCTGGAACGGCTGGAAGAAGAGTCTTGAATGTCTGACTATGTCGCCCTATAAACAATTTTGATTTTGAGGCGCTGCCCTGTATGGGCGGCGCTTTTTTTATTTTAAAAATTTTTTAGAAAATTTGAAACTATTTGGTGGGGTGCTTCGAATATAGGAATGAAAGAAAAAAATGACAGCCGGTTGAGGAAGGAGACCATGCGATGAAAAGAAAAATACATCCGCAGAACTTTGCACCGGGACGCTAGACAAGCTTTGGGAGAACAAATAGTTGAGTGTTATAATGCGAACCATAAATTCGATAAGAATGATAAAATGTGGTGATGAAAGAATGATGCGCACATGAAGAAATGGAATTATTATCTGAAACGGATATGCAGCAATAAATTAAAGCTTGCTGTAATCGTATTGCTCTTTATACTTCCGGTTTATGATATGTATTGTATCCTGAGGGATATTCAAATCGGAGGGTCTGTTTATGATCCCAATCTCCTGACTTTTCTTCCGTCTACTTTGTTTAATGGGGCACAGATGGTACTGATGTGGTATTTGCCGCTGTACTTCCTGCTGATTGTTGCCGATGATTGTATCGAGGACGTCAAGTTCGGTTATAAAAATCTGCTGATAACCCGGTGGAGCAAGGGGGGATATTTCAAAATCAACATCGCAAAGGGCTTTGTTATCAGCTTTGCGGTGCTTTTTTTGTCCCTTGCGCTGAATTTGCTGCTGACGCAGATAGCCTTTGCAGGCGGTACATATCTCGGTTATGACGATAGCATAATCCAGTCGATCCCCTCGCTGCAAGCGGCATTTCAACACCCGTTTTTAACCAATTGCCTTTATATTGTGATCATATCGTTTTTTGCCGGCATAGTGGGAATGGGCGCTGTGGCCATTGCAATGGCAATCCCAAATCGTTTTCTGACGTACCCCCTTGTTTATTTGATGTGGTATATTCCTTCTGCTTTGCCGAAATCGATTATCTATGCGATACAGCCCTTTACGGAATATGGGCTTCAAGATGTTTGGGGTACGATTTTGCTGGTAATTGTGCTCAACGTGGCAGCAGTAGCTGCTTCCTATATTAAGGTGATGAAATATGATCAGGTATAAAAAGATGTATCCGATTCTCCTGATTTTTACAGGGGTAGTTGTGTTTTTCATTTTCTGCTGGTGTATTCCGACACTGTGGGTTTTGGAGAACCTGAAAGGGAATGAGTATTTTCTAAAAAACGAAATGGCTTTATTTTTAAATATCATGGGAGGAAACGGAAATTTTATTTCCCCAGCCAGAACTGTCCTTTATTTGGTGGTGTTTGTACTCGAACTAAATTCACGGTTGTTTCCTGATAAGCCCAGTTTTGTGGTCAGGCTGTCTTCCCGTAGGGAATATATCCACCGGGATATAAAGACAATCCTGCTTTTTAGCGGTGCTTTTGTACTGTTGATGGAAGTGATCAATATTGTCGCCGCTTTTTTGACTTTTTCAGCTGGGATTGTGCTGGATAGCGGGCTGCTCGGATATTCACTCCTCGATTTTGTCACTCAGTTCCTCTATTATATGCGCGCAGGCTTGGTATTGCTGGTTGTATTGGTTTTAATCAATAAAAAAATAGCTCCTTTTGTTACGCTGGCTGTTTACTTTTTGGAGTTCTTTTTGAGATTAAATGTAGGCTTTTTAAAAGTAGTATGGTTACCATGTGATGATTCTATTTTGGTTCCATATCTACTGGAAAACCCGGTATCTCCGGTGAACGTGATTCCTTTAATAGTCAGAGGAATTTTGATGAATACTGCGCTGCTTGTGTTCGCTTATTATTTATTTGCTAAAAAGGATATTGTCGGCTATGAAAAGAGATAAAAAAATTCTTGCAGCTGTACTGGCACTGGTAATCGTAACACAGGTGTATGTCTTTTCAATTACATCAAGTATATACAGCGAAAATGGTTTTGCAATTGGATTTCCTGAAGACGCTAACAATCCAAAGATTGGGCTTTACTTGATGTACATGATCGCACCGGTGTTGTTTCTGCTGTTCTTTACCAGTGGCTCTATGTACGAGATTACGCATGGATATGGAAAAATCCTGATTATCCGCAATTATTCAAAAACCCGTCTGCTGATGAAAAAAGTCCTGAAAAATGCAGGCGTGCTGTTGTCGGCTGTTCTGTTGCAATGCCTGGTATTCTGGCCATTTAATCATCTTTTCTTACCCGTAAAAAATGGGATGGTACAGTCTTTGCTTTTATATGCAATCATTTTGCATGCGATTGTGCTGCTGCAATATCTGCTGGAGCTTTTTATTCCGGCACAGACTGCCAACCTGATTCTCTTTATTTACTGCTTTGCGTCGTGCTATGCAGTACAGATTTTCGATGTGAATGATTGGCTGAAAATCGCGCTGTTCCCCAGCCTGATGTTCGGCATGCAGAATGGCGCGGTAAACGGAGAGGCGATATACGGCGTGTATCTGGCGGTAGGAGTTTGCCTCAATTTGCTGCTGACGGCGCTGTGTATTCGTAAATTTAAAACGACAGACATTTTTTGAGGTGACAATGCTATGATTGAAGTAAAACATGTCAATAAAACACTGAGCCACAGGTTGATTTTGAACGATATCAATTATAACTTTGAATACGGCCGGGTGTATGGCCTGTGCGGGCCAAACGGCTCGGGAAAAACCATGCTGCTGAGAACCATAGCCGGCCTGTTGGTGCCCGACAGCGGCGAAGTGGTGATTGACGGAAAGGTGCTGCACAAGGACATTTCTTTTCCGCCAAATGTGGGCCTGGTAATCGAAAATATGACGTTGCTGCCGCAGTATAGTGCGATGGATAATTTAAGGCTGATTGCCGAACTGAAAAAAATTGCTACTGAAGAGGATATGAAGACCGCCCTGAAACGGGTGGGATTGGATTCCGATTTGAAGGTTCGCAAATTTTCACTGGGCATGAAGCAGCGTCTGAATATTGCGCAGGCTATCTTTGAAAAGCAGACGGTCATTCTGCTGGATGAGCCAACCAATGCACTGGACGAATCGGGTGTTCAGCTGATCTATCAGCTGATTCGCGAAGAGAAGGAGCGCGGCGCACTGGTAGTTGTCGCCACGCACCACGAAGCAGACCTTCAGGAGATGTGCGATACCATTCTGGGAATTTCGGAGGGGAAGCTCTATGAAAAAAAGCAAGCTGCTGACTAAAAAAATCCTGATACCGGCGGGGTTAATATTTGTGGTGCTGATAGGCCTTTCTTATGCTGCAAACCGGACAATTGTAGCAGACCGCCTGGCAGAGATGACCTATCGGGAGGAATATGGCAGTAAAGGAACCAGCGATGGACAATTTGTCATTTCTTTTACGCCTGGTGAAAACAACCAGAAAATCGCATCTCTGGGAGGTTTTGCGGGAGGCTTTTATGATCTTCCCGTAGCAGAGGTTCCGCATGAATATGAGGGGATGCCAATCGTGGCGGTGGATGAGCAGGCCTTTTCTGAATTTTTAAATCTGCAAAAAGTTGTTTTGCCCCAAACAATTGAAACAATTGGAAGCAGGGCTTTTGCCATATGTCCGGCCCTGAAAGAGGTATATATCCCTGCAAGCGTGGTAAGCATAAGCGAAGACGCTTTCGACGAAAGCCCCAATGTCACCTTGTATGTGGAGAAAGGCTCTTATGCGGAGAAATTTGCAGCGGAACATGAGATGACGTATGAATTCTATATGCCGGAACCGTTGGCAGATGTGCCGGAAGAGGAAAAACTGCAGGCGGTATATGATCAACACTATCAGGAAAAATTTATGTATGACATCATCTACGACTATACTGGCACGCCGCTTTGTGCAGTGACAGTATGGAATGCGATGAGTGATGACAAAAATCTTGAGATTCCAAATCAGATTGACGGAGTTGATGTTCGAGCAATCGATGCGGAAGCATTTGCAAAATACGGGAATCTGGATACGATAGTCATGCCGGAAACCCTGGAATCAGTGGGAAGAGTTGCGTTCCATGATAATGGAGGGCTTCAAAAAGTTTATTTCCACGAAGGCGTGTCTTATATTGCATATGATGCATTTGAAGGGGCTTCACAGGTCACCATTTGCGCGCCAAAGAATTCATATGCGCATCACTATGCCGTCGAACACGGTATGAACTTTGAAGAGTGGTACGGCGGATGATGCTGCCGGGCAGGAAGTGGAAAAAATGCCTTGACAAGGCCAGGAGCGGGCGGTATAATTTTGACTGTATACGGCGCTGAAAAGAGGCGCGCAGCGTTCCCACAGAGAGGCGGCCCGGTGAAAACCGGCTGAAAGGCCGCCGAAAAAACGCAGCGATGCCGGCCCTTCATTTTCCGTTCTGGAGCGCCCCTTTGCGAAGAGTAAAGGCGTCAGCCTTCGTTACAGGCAGAAAAGCGGCGATTGTAAAATCGCAATTTGGGTGGTACCACGGGGTTCCCCGTCCCATGAGGACGGGGAATCCTTATTTATTTTGCAGAAAGGAAGGAATAGAAATGAATCAGGAAATGACATACTGTGTGGAACAGCTGAAAGCCCTCTGTGCCATTCACAGCCCTTCCGGAAAAACCGACAAGGCAGCGGATTATCTCATGAAGGAGCTGACCGCGCTGGGCTATGAGTCGAAAAAGACCCGCAAGGGCGGCGTTGTGGTGTGCCTGGGCGGCGAAGGAAACCCGCTTCTGGCCATGGCGCATGTGGATACCCTGGGAGCCGTGGTGGCTTCCATCAAGAGCAACGGCCGGCTGGTGCTGTCGCCGGTGGGCGGTTTGCAGCCGGAAAATTGTGAAGCCGAAAACTGTGTCATCCTCACCCGTTTTGACGGGGAATATTCCGGTACGCTTCAGCTGAATAACGCTTCTGTTCATGTGAACGGCGATTATAGCAGCAAATCGCGCAAATTCGAGGAGATGGAAGTGGTCATTGACGAGAACACTTCCAGTGAAGATGAAACCCGGAAGCTGGGTATCGAAATCGGCGATTTTGTGTGCTTTGATCCCCGCACCGTGATTACCGAAAGCGGTTATATCAAGAGCCGTTTTCTGGACGATAAGCTCAGCGCGGCCATTTTGCTCGCCTATGCCAAGTCCCTCAAGGATTCCGGTAAAGAGCCGGGACGCAAGGTGTACCTGCACTTTACCGTGTATGAAGAGGTGGGTCACGGCGCAGCAGGCTCTGTGCCCGAAGATGTGACCGAAGTCCTCAGCGTGGATATGGGCTGTGTCGGCGACGGCCTGCGGTGTACCGAGCGGCAGGTTTCCATCTGTGCCAAGGATTCCGGCGGGCCCTATGACAATTCCGTCACCACCGCTTTGGTGAAAGCTGCCCGTGACAACGAAATCGACTATGCAGTGGACGTGTATCCCCATTATGGTTCCGATGCGGAAGCCGCCCTGCGGGCTGGCTATGATGTGCGCCACGGGCTCATCGGCGCAGGCGTGTATGCCTCCCATGGATATGAGCGTTCCCACGTGGACGGTGCGGAAAACACATTGAAGCTGTTAAAGGCCTATATTGGATAAGGAGATGCCATGATGAAACGGAAAGCCCTGGAGCAGGCAATTTTCACGTTATTTCTCATGGTTCTGATGCCGGTAAGTGCATGGGCGGCCTTTCGTCTTTTGCCGGAATGGACTGGTTTTGCAGTCAGCGGAGCGGGCACGGTTTTGGCCGTTGTCAGCTATCTGGCCGGACGCGGCCGGAATATCGGCTATCTGCTCTGTACCTTTTTCAATACGGTAGGAGCGGGCTGCGCGGTCGGTGCGTTTTATCATTATCAAACGCCCTTTCCGGGTGTGAAAGAGCTGTTATTGGTTGCCGGAATCTGGACAGGGTTTCTTCTGCTCTTTCTGCTGGCTATGAATCTAAAGGCCTCTCCGTGGCTGGCGGGAATTGCCTTTTTCCTGTGGCTGACAGGGATGGTGGTTTCCGTGGTGCTCTGGTGTATGGGTGCTGGGCCGTGGTGGAGCTTTTCCTTCTATCTGGGGCTTTGCGTCGCCTTCTGGAGCGCGGTGGTCTATGCGGATACCATGGTCCAGGATGACTCCGAAGAGGGAAGCGTCTGGCAAATTTTTGGGATGCTCAGTTTTGGCGCCTATTTTCTGGTTTTGCTGGTGGTCGCGCTGGTGCTCAGTGAAGGCGATTGCTGTGACGGCAGCTGCTGCGACGGGGACTGCTGCCCGGATAAATCAGCAAAGCGCAGCGCAAAGCCGCCCATGTAATATCATTTTCCTTTTAATAGGCAATCCTAAATTTTACATATACCAATGATTTTAAAACAAGGAGCGTAACACATTATGCAGTGGACAGGATTAAATGAACTTCGGGAAAAATATCTTTCCTTCTTTGAGAGCAAAGGCCACCTGCGTCTGCCCAGCTATTCGCTGATTCCGAAAGACGACAACAGCCTGCTGCTCATCAACTCCGGCATGGC
>CAMLSX010000010.1 GCA_946484175.1 uncultured Clostridia bacterium | reverse complement strand
ATCCATGTGCACCTAATTCAATTTTTAATGTGTCCAGAATTCTGGGTACATATCACATGCAGGAAGCTCCGTTTTTTGCTGCAGAAAAGTATCTAGTAAAATGGTTCACTCTTCCCCGTTTAACAAACGGTACATAGTATTGGAAAGATGGAATTCCTTTTGCAATCGCTCGACTTCTTCTTTTGCCTTTTTTCTGGAAGCTACGGGGATGCCGGCTTTCTCGGCACGGATCATAATATTTTTCGGCGTATCCACCGGGTTGACAATTTCCATCACCTGCACACGGTATCCGCTGGCGGTGAGCAGGTTTGCCCGGATTGCATCCGTAAACAACGCAGCCGCCCGCTCCTGCAGCAAACCATACCGGGTAAGCAGCGCGAATTCGTCAGACTGCATCTGCGCGTTCAGCTCATGCTGGCAGCAGGGCATGGAAAAAATCATCTTGGCTCCCCACTGCACTGCATGATACAGCACATAGTCTGTTGCAATATCGCAGGCATGAAGGGACACCACGATATCGGGGGTAAAGTCGGGCTGATAAGTGCGGATATCCTGACAGAGGAACTCCATCCCATCATACCCGTATTTGGCGGCTGTTTTGCGGCAATGCTCCATCACATCTGCCTTGAGGTCAATTCCCACCATATGAGTGGAAATCCCGCGCACCTGTGTCAGATAGTAATAAAGCAGGAAGGTCAGATATCCCTTTCCGCAACCGAAGTCGATAACATGCAGCTGGGTACAGGAGGTTTTGGAAACCAGATCGTCAACCGCCTCGATAAAGCGGTTAATCTGGCGGAACTTGTCGTGCATGGAAGCGACAATCTTTCCTTCTTTCGTAAAGATGCCCATATCTACCAGCGGCGGGATTGGCTCGCCTTCACGCAAAATATAGTTCTTCTCCCGGTTATGACTCTCGCGCACTTTGACTGCGGTTTGCAGCTTTTTCCGGGTGACAAAAGCGTCGCCCTTTTTGGTGATGGAAACCATCCATTCATGCGTCTTGGTAAAAGCATTGATCTGCCGGTACTCCGACGGCACTCGCGCTGCCAGATACGCTTCCAGCTCCTGCGGCTGAAGATTCTCGTGGAACATCTGTTTTCCGATCTGCCGTTCTGCCTGATAAATGTCCGAATAGCGGTGAATATCAATCTTCCGGCATGGCTGGCTTTTCTGACAGGGTTTGCTGAGAATCACGCGCACAGGCTCTTCCTGTACAATCGCGGCCAAGCCGCTCTGCAAGTCGCTCATTGCGATACCATTCCTTTCGCCGCCGAAGCGGTGTTTTTTATAAAACTTCTTTGACAAAAGCGTCTGCAATTGCCGCGCAATGCACTTCTATCGCACCTGCTGCCAGCAGGCAATTGGCACATTCCCGCAGCGTGGAGCCGCTTGTTACAATATCATCGATCAATAAAATCCGTTTTCCGCGCACGCGGTTTTCTTCTGCTGCATATACGCCATGCACATTGCGTCGGCGTTCTTCCAGATGCAGCTCATGTTGAACGCGATTATTCTTGATTTTTCGGAGAAGCGGACGACAAGGCCGCCCCAACTCTCTGGCCAACCGCCGGGCCACCAGTTCCGATTGGTCATATCCCCTCTCGCGAAGTCTTTCCTGAGAAATCGGAGCCCAGCAGACCACGTCATCTGTCTGCCATCTGGGTGGAAGCACACGCGCCAACGCTTCTGCAAAACCCGCCGCGCGCTCTTTTCTGCCATAAAATTTCATAGCCAGAATGGCTTTGCGTACTTCTCCGGAATAAACATACGGGGACACGCAGAAAATGGGCGAGTTTCCCTCTTCATCCAGACGCCGAAAATAGGACTGCGGCGGATTTTCTTCTTCACATTTCCCGCAGATGCGTCTTCCGCCAATAGTAATCTTCCCGCATATCGCACAGCGGGAAGGAAAAATCATCGCAAGTAATTTTTCACCAAAGGATACACCGGTTCTCATGCGTCATTTGCCTCCCCGGCTTCCTGCGTCAGAAAATGGATAAGCCCCGAATACCGGCGCGTTTTGCGGTCGTTGGCAACCATCGCGCGCACCGTGCGCTCTTCTCCCACCAGAATCAGCAGATTTTTGGCACGGGTGACAGCGGTATACAACAAATTCCGATATTCGAGCTGATGCGGCCCGGGAAACATGGGCATAATCACAGCTTGGAACTCATTGCCCTGACTTTTATGTACCGTTGCAGCATATGCCAGCTCCAGTTCGTAGGCGTGGTCTGTATCATACAGCACCAACCGATCATCGATAGAGGCAGTCAATGTGCCAGCTGCTTTGTCGATCTCCACCAGAATTCCCATATCACCGTTGAATACGCCCTCTCCGGTGGTACCGTCGCTGCGCGTCCAGGGAAGATTGTAGTTATTCTTGATCTGCATGACTTTGTCGCCCTCACGCAGGATACTTCCATTGAGGTTAATTTCCTTTTTCCCTTCCCCGGGCGGGTTCAGCACTGCCTGAAGACGACGATTCAGTTCCACCGTACCCAGCTCCCCTTTGCGCCCGGGTGCCAGCACCTGGATATCCTGATATACCGAATACCCGTAGCTTGCCGGTAGTCGGCGGGCACAGAGGTCTACAATGGTATTGCAAATATTTTCCGCTTTGCGGAGGGGCAAAAAGAAGAAGTCGTGGGACTTGTCATGCAGCTCAGGAAATTCCCCGGCTACGATGCGGTGAGCATTGGTGACGATCAGGCTTTTCATGGACTGGCGGAAAATCTCGGTCAGCTGTACCATTGGGAACATCCCGGAAGCAATCAGATCACCCAGCACGTTACCCGGCCCCACCGAAGGCAGCTGGTCGCAGTCACCCACCAGAATCAACCGGCAGCCTAGCGGCAGTGCACGCAGGATTCCCTCAAACAGGTAGGCATCCACCATTGAAAGCTCGTCCACCACCACTGCATCACATTCCAGCGGGTTGCGCTCGTTGCGGCTGAAAACGGGGTTATCTGCTTCATCCCATTCCACTTGCAGCATGCGATGTACCGTTTTGGCCTCTTCCCCAGTCAGCTCAGACATGCGTTTGGCGGCGCGTCCTGTTGGGGCAGCCAGCAGCACAGTCTCCCCTTTTTCCTTTAATATGCGGATAATCCCGTTGAGGGTGGTGGTTTTACCGGTACCGGGGCCGCCGGTCAGAATCAGGAATCCCTTTTCGAGTGCCTGGATAATAGCCTGCTTCTGCTCCGGCGCGTAATGAATATTTTCCCGGATTTCGATTTCTTTGATAGAACCCTCTGCACCGGTAATTGCCTGCGGGGGATAGCGAAGCATCATCTTCAGCCGGTCTGCGCTGTACGACTCAGATTGATAATAGCGCGGCAAAAAAATAAACTCACGCTCGTCAAATCTTTCGGTATGTACATCGTAGGTTTCTTCCATCCGGTGCAGGATTCCGCCTGCAACTTCGGGTTCTACCTCAAGCATCCGGGCGGCTACCTGTATCAGGCGGTCACGCGGCAGGCAGGTGTGGCCGTTGTTGGCGTTGTGACGCAGCACATACAGCAGCCCGGCGCGCACACGGCCATTGTCATCCTGCGGCATATCCAGCGAAGCGGCGATGGTATCTGCACGCGTAAAATCGATATCCAACTCGTCGTCACACAGGCAAAAGGGGTCTTGGCGGATGCAGTCTTCTGAGTGGGCGCCATAGCGCCGCCATACCCGCACCGCTTCTTCCGGGGTAATCCCGTATTTCCCCAGCCGCACCATGATATCCTTGATGCCGTTGGTCTGTTTGAAATCCTCTGAAATCTTCTTCGCCTTGCTCTTGGTTACACCCTTGACCTGTGCCAGCCGTTCCGGGTCATTTTCAATGATATCCAGCGCATTTTCGCCGAACGTCTCCACAATCCGGGCGGCAGTGGCCTGGCCGATTCCCTTAATCGCACCGGAAGAAAGATATTTTAATATTGCGGCGGCCGTTGCCGGGCGGGAACGCTCACAGACTTCTGCCTTAAACTGCGGGCCAAAACTGGGGTGGCTGGTCCAGACGCCGATGACTTTCAGTTCTTCCCCCGCGCTGACAAACGGTAGGTACCCCACCACGGTCACCAGTTCTTCACTGTTGTTCAGCTCCAGAACCGTATACTGGTTTTTTTCGTTGCGGTAGATTACATGTTCCACCGTCCCGCTCATCTCATAGTATGTCACTTCACCCTGCCCCGGCATGACGATTCCTCCGAAAAATTGGTTTCCTTTTCAGTATAATACAAATTGCCTTTCTTTTCAAACCTTTGTTTGGATTTTCTCTATTCCTGCCGGAAAAGTGTCTCTGTAAGCTCAGAAGCCGTACAGATTTCCAAAAAAGGCATCTCGCGCTGCATACACCGGCAGATTTCATATGTTTCTTCGTCCATCCCACCATCCACGCAAATCAAACGAACCTCTTTGCCATTTGATTCCCGGCAGACGTCCGCAGCATTCCGCAGCAAATGTTCTGCATCTTCCACATGGCCCTGCAGCGGGACGGTAATCACCATTCTATCCGGATTTTCTGCGCGCAGCAGCCACCAAAGCAGCGTCCGGCAAGTATATGCCACGCCCATCAGCAGAAAAAACACCAGCAGAATCTTTCCAAGCAGTTCCATTTTGTTCCCTCCCGTTTCCGTTTTTTCCATTCTATGAACCGGGCACGGATTTTGACAATGGCTGACAGAGAAATCCCCGGACAGCTGCGGGAATACAGCTGTCCGGGGGTTCTGTAAACGATGGAAAACAGATTTGGGTTGCTGATTTATTCTTCCACGAGAATGGTGCTGATGCTGTGCGGGGCAATCTTCACGGAGAACGGTTCCCCTGCACCGCGCACGGTAAATTCGCGGGGCTCATCCATATTGCTGGCAGCCACAATCACGAGCGAACCGTCCGGATTGCGGAAAGCGGAACAGTTGGCGCCCAGATGACCTGTCACCGGGATATATTTTGCGCCCGGCTGTACAAAATGGGAATAATGCTTCATCAGATAAAATTCCGGCTGAAGCTTCAAAGTACCGGTTTCAGGGTTTACGGTGCACAAAGAGTTCTGCGCCCAGCCCCAGGAAGATACGCCGCCCTCCAGCAGAGCCATATTCCAATATGTATAGCGCTCTGCACCGTGACGGAAATACTGCCACATCAATCCGGCGATATACTCCATATGAGTCCAGCTGTTCTGGCCGTCGCCACATTCGCTCTCGGTCTGCATCACGCGCATTTCGGGATAGCTGGCCTCTACATGCTCCAGCACATGCTTGCCGCCCCATTGCAGGCCCACACCGGTCAGATAGCTTCTGGCCTGCGGGTCGGACAGAATGGTATTGATAAACTGATCGTAGAACTCGCCGAACGGCGTATCTGAACCGAACATCATATCGATAAACGGCCCGTTGATGGTACCCAGCCACAGTTCGGTATCCAGCCCGCTTTCACGCAGCGCCGGCCCCAGGTATCCTTTGATAAAGTCGCGCATGTCCTTGCCTGTCCATTTGCAGGAGGGGAACTTTTGGTCGGCCATGGGCTCATTCTGCACATGAACCTGTCCCACATGCACGCCCTCCTTCCGATACTCTTCAATAAAGCGCACAAAGTAGCGGGCATAGGTTTGCAGAATTTTCTCTTCCATGCGCAGGGTACCGAAATTATAGACCGGTTTTGTCTTCATCCAGGTAGGCGGGCTCCACGGAGAGCCAAAGACAAAGAAATCCTCTCCCTGACGGGCAATAGCTTCCTTGATAAAGGGAATCGTATAGGTTTTATCCCGCTCGATGTTGAAATCCTTCAGTTCAAAATCATCGCGGGTTTCGTCACAGCTGTACCATTCCAGGCTGAAGTCGTTTGCGCCAATCGGCACACGGCCATAGTTGAAGTTGCAGTTTTCGGGCAGGAACAGCTCATCGAGGAACTGTTTGCGCTCTTCTTCAGAAACGCGCCCCAATGCATCCCAACCCAGTTCATTAAAGCATCCGCCAAAGCCCAGCATAGTCTGCTTTTCGCTCTGCGAAAGCACCAGGTCATCTGCGCAATTTGCAGCTCCGACCGTTTGCGGACGCCAATACTCTCCCTGTGTAGACTGAATGTGTGTAATGTTTCTCATACTCACTTCTCCTTGCTTGCTTTACTTCTCCTCAAAAACCCGGAAGCCCCATGGCTCCAGTTCAACGATTTCTTCGCGAACAGCTGTTTTGCCGGAAAGCAGTTCTATGCCGTCATCGTGCAGGTACGGCTGCCTGATCGGTTCCATCGAATAATTGAAATAATAGTGAACCCTCTTCCCCAGCTCATTCACGCCGCTGCGAATGATAATTGGGAACGATGCCTGCTGGGATTCTCCCCACAAACCGGCCTGCTTGAGCAAGCGGCACAGCAATGCTTTCAAATATTCTTTCGTGGTCAGGCATCCCACATAGACTGCGGTTCCCTTTCCGTAGTGGTTTTCTGTAATCGCTGCATATTTTCCCCAGAACGGGTGCGCATAGGAAGCCAATATTTCTGTACTCTCCGGACGAAGCAGTTCCATCCATGCGGAAATTTTCCGTCCTTCCTCAGAAACTTCCAGATAATCCCCGGTCAGGGAAACTTCTTCCGGCCGGGTAAATTCATCATAGGACATTCCAAAGCACTTTGTCAACAGGTGCGGCTGAGAATCATGTGCAACGGTGAGAAATTCATTGGAAAAACCGGTTTTGCAGACTGCCAAAAGGTGTCCGCCTTCTTCCACATAGCGATCCAGCGATCGAAGCAGAGAATCCGGCGCACTGTACAGAGCGGGCACACCGATAAAATCATATTCGGATAGACGCCCTTCGTCCTGCGGGAACAGGATGTCACATTCTACATTCAGTTCGTAAAGCGCGTCATACAGCAGCCGAACTATATCGTTGTAAGTAACAGAATCCGGCATGGGGAACTGCTGCAGGCCGGTCAATGATTCGTTGCTCACCAAAATAGCGGCCCGGTTCTGCTTTTTCAGATTGACAAGATGCGGGCTCAATCGCTTCATGTCGGCGCCAATTGTACAGGCCTCCCGATAGGGTGCATTTGGCTCCAGATCGTGGCTGAGCAATCCTTTCCAGTAGGTTTCAAAGGAATTGTGGATAGAATGCCAGTGCCAGTACATCACAGAATTTGCGCCGCTGGCCAGATGGCTGAATGCATGCAGGCGCAGCTGTCCGTCAAAGGGCGTCCAGTTTACATGTCCCTGTGCTTGTGTTTCAATCACCAGATAGTTTTTACCAAGCAGGCTGCGGGCAACGTCTCCGCCAAAGGCAATTTCTGCACCGGTAAGGTGCTCCTGTGTGGGGTGATAAATATCGCACCCGGCAATGGTCAGCGCCTTCGCCACTTCTTTATGGTTTACATCCGGCTGGATTCCAAAGGAGTACCCGCGCCACTCATAGTCCAGATTATGGGTAATAAACTGTCCATCTTTGAGGTATTCCCGCACAATGTCGGACTGCCACTGCAAAAACTCTGTGACCAGATCTCGCCGGAATTTTTCGAACTCTGCGGCAAAGCTGCCGTTAATCGTCCCGGTGACATCCGGCACATTCTCCCAGCTGTCCACGCGGTTACTCCAGTAGTTGAATCCAAATTCACGGTTCAGCTCTTCCAACGAGCCGAATTTTTGCCGCAGATAACGGACAAAGCGTTTTTGCACATTGGGGCCAGCGGTGTGGTAATGCTTGGTTTCATTATCCAACTGGAAACCGATCACACAGTCGTATTCCTGCACACATTCCATCAGACGACGGATAATGCGTTCTGTATGAAACAGATAGGCCGGGCTGGTAATATCCATAATCTGTCTGGCACCGTATTTTCCCGCACCTTTTTCCGTTACTGCCAGCACTTCCGGATGCTCCGCGGCCAGCCACGGCGGCACAGCATAAGTCGGGGTTCCCACAATGACAGAAATCCCGGCTTCCTGCGCAGCAGCCAATGCCCGGCGCACATGCGTGAAATCAAAAACACCGTTTTCCGGCTCCTCAGTCGCCCAGGTGGATTCCGCAATACGGATGACATTCATTCCCGCTGCTTTCAGCATTTCCATGTCTTTTTGCAGCCGCTCTACCGGCATATATTCGTCATAATAGGCGACGCCGTACAATAAGTGATCCATAAAAAACTCCTCCTTGATATCATATTCGGCTTCTAAATCGCCAAGCATATGACATCATTTACCATGCTGATTTTCTCATATTGTATCATACCAAAGTATAAAAGCAATCCTTTCCTTTTATTTTTCAGATAAAAAATGACAAACGATAAGAGGGGGCCCAAATGTGGGACTCCCCCCTGAAAACAGTTGTGAACAATCACTTGCAGCTCTGCGAAATATTCAGGAATCCGCAGCAGTAGTCACGGCCTTGTGCTTCCATTTTCCGCGGCGATACAGTGCATAGGTAATCAATGCGCCGAGCACCCAGGAAGCCAGCAGCGAAATATACAGGCAATCCGGATTGCCATGCGGCAGCTCTGCACTGCGGGTAAAGAAAGCAATGCCATATGCCAAAGGCACACGGATAACAACGGTTGTAATGAAAGAAATCCACATGGGCGTCATGGTATCGCCAGCACCACGCATCACGCCGGAAAGGCCCTGTGTAACAGACATGGCTATATAATCCCACTGCGAGGATGCACATCATATGGAACCCGAGGTCAATAATCGCCTGTGTATTGGTAAACCATCCCATTAAAATTCTGCCAAACAGAAGGATCATTACAGTAAGGCAGGAAGAAACAATTAGCCCCAGCAGCATGCCGGATTTGGTTCCCTGATGCACACGGTCAATCTTTCCAGCACCGATATTCTGTCCGGCATAGGTGGTCATGGCCGTACCAAAAGTGAAGTTAGGCATCATGGCAAAACCATCCACGCGCATGACAATAATGCTGGCTGCGATAACCTCAGTGCCAAAAGAGTTGGTGAGGGACTGTACTACAATCGCTGCCAGTGAGAAAATAGCCTGCGCCAGACCAGAAGGCAGTCCCAGCTTTGTCAGGCGAATCACCAGTTCTTTGTGCAAACGCAGAGAAGAACGCGGAACAACGACAATCTCTTTCATATGAAGCAGACGAATCAGGCACAATACCGCTGAAACCAACTGTGCAATTCCTGTAGCAATGGCCACACCGGCAACGCCCCAATGGAAAGAAACTACAAATAACAGGTCAAGGACGATATTCAGCAAACAGGCAATCACCAGATAGACCAGCGGCATAAAGGAGTCACCCAAGCCGCGCAAAACACCGGAGAGAATATTGTATCCTGCTCCACCGAGAATTCCGAGAAAAATAATAATCAGATATGTACAGGAATCCGCATAGATATCTTCTGGTGTGTTCAGCAGGCTCATCAGCGGATGTGTAACCAATGGGCCAACAACCATAATGAACACCGAAGAAAGAACCGTCAGAGTAATCGTATTTCCCACCGTTGTAGAAAGCAGTTCATGCTGACGCGCACCGAAATACTGTGAAACCATGATGGTAGCACCAGTTGCAATACCCATAAATAACACCAACAAAAGATTCAGTATCGGGCCGCTGGCACCCACTGCTGCCAGCGCATTATCGCCCACATATTTACCCACCACGATGGAGTCAACCGTATTATACAGCTGCTGTGCAAGATTACCGATTAGAAGGGGAACTGAAAATTGTATCAGCCCTCTCATCGGTTTTCCCTGTGTCAAATCCTGTGCACCGAAAAAAGCGGCAATTTTTCCTGCCATAAAAACCTCTCCTTCTCAAAATAAAGCCCGCTTCCGAATTGAAACAATTCGCAGGCGAGTCTTTTTCTCTTGATTGTTAACCAAGTTTATTTATAATCTTTAATATTATTTTATCATAAAACAATTTTTTTGACAACCTTTCAACTGTTCGCATTTCCAACAAAAAAAGCGGCTGCCTTATTGACAGCCGCTTTGATAAAAGCTCATGTGAAAAATTTATTCTACATCTTCTGTGATGGCGTTGATGCTTCCAGCCTTCAAATAGGCATTGATGAAGCCATCCAGATCGCCATCCATCACCGCGTTGATATTGCCGGATTCAAAACCGGTACGATGATCTTTTACCAGCGTATAGGGCATAAACACATACGAACGGATCTGGCTTCCCCAGGCAATTTCTTTCTGTTCACCCTTAATATCACTGATTTTTTCCAGATGCTCGCGCTCTTTGATTTCAATCAGCTTGGATTTCAGCATACGCATTGCCACATCGCGGTTCTGATACTGGCTGCGTTCCACCTGGCAAGCCACCACAATACCTGTGGGGATATGCGTCAAACGCACTGCGGAAGAAGTTTTGTTAACTTTCTGTCCGCCTGCACCACTTGCACGGTACACATCCATCTTGATATCAGCAGGGTCAATTTCGACCTCAATGGTATCGTCGATTTCAGGCATGACTTCCAGCGAAGCGAAAGAAGTATGACGGCGTCCGGAAGAATCAAACGGAGAAACACGCACCAGACGGTGCACACCCGCCTCGCTCTTCAAAAAGCCGTAGGCATTTTCGCCTTCAATCAGGACAGAAGCACTCTTCAGGCCGGCTTCTTCACCATCCAGAAAATCGAGTGTTTTCACCTGGAAGCCATGGCGCTCGCCCCAGCGGTTGTACATACGGTACAGCATTTCAGCCCAGTCCTGCGCCTCTGTGCCGCCTGCGCCTGCATGGAAAGTCAGGATGGCATTTTTACTGTCATATTCACCGGTAAGCAGCGTCGTCAAACGAATTGCTTCCAGATTATTCTTAAAGTTCTCCAGCTCTTCCTGTGCTTCGGGCAAAATAGAAAGGTCTTCTGCCTCATCACCCATTTCTGCCAGCGCCATCGTATCATCAAACTGACCGCAGAGCTTATCATAGCTCTCTACCTTTCCCTTCAATGCACTGGTACGCTGCAAAACCTTCTGGGTATTTTCCAAATCGTCCCAAAATCCCGGGGCAGCGGCCTGCTGTTCCAGCTTCTCGATTTCTTCTTTTGTTTTTTCCAGACCCAGCGCATCGGCCAAATCGCGGAGTTCCGGCTCTAAATCAGTCAGCGCCTGCTTGATTTCCTCAAATTGCAGCATATTCCTCTACCTCAGTTTCAAATTTTACGGGAGTTCCCGCCAAAGCCGCCTGACAGCAGCTGTTTCAACTCATTAACTTTTTTATTATAGAAGATTTTCTCTAAAAAGTAAATACCCACTGGAAAAGTTCGCCGAATTACACAGTCCCGTTCCTCCTTTTCCCGCTTTTCTCCGGTCAAAAAGGAATCTGCATGCTTAATGTAGGGACAAAGCAAAGAGGACGCGATATTGAATATTGCGTCCTCTGAAAATATATGATATTGAATGTCGCTAATCAGACCTGTGCTTCTTTTTTCTTCAGCTTGTGGTTCTGCCACATAACATAGAGGGGGCCAGCCAGACAAACAGAAGAATAGCAGCCTGTAACGATGCCAACCATCATAGGCAGAGCAAACGTGGTAACAGAAGAAAGGTTATAAATTGTGCCTACAATAAACACCACGGTAACTGCCAGGAAAGTACAAACCGAAGTATTGATAGAACGGGTCAGAGTCTGATTGATACTGGTATCCATCAGCTGTTCATAGCTGACTTTGGGACCCAGAATGCGGCGGTTCTCACGCACACGGTCATACACCACGATGGTGTCGTTCAGAGAATAACCCAGAATGGTCAGCACCACTGCGATAAAGTTATCATCAATGGGGAAGCCGAACACAACAAAAGTAAAGTAAACCATCAGAACGTCGTGCAGCAGCGCAATCACTGCCATAACGCCAGCAGACATACCGCCGATTTTCTTAAAGCGGAATGCTACATAGATTACCAGCAACACTGCTGCCAGTGCAACTGCCACCAGGCACTTGGCAAAGAATTGTGCGCCCATGGTGGGAGGCACTGAACTGGATTGCACAACCTCAAAGGTGGACTCGGGGTATGCCTTGGAGAGCTCTGCTGCAATTGCCTTCTGCTCATCCAAAGAAATCCCCTCACTGCCGGAAAGGGAAACAGTCAGGCTTTTGGCAGAAGCAGCCCCAGTTCCTCCAATACCATCGGTAATGGTAACCGTAACAGAACGACCAAGGGCATCTTCAACTGCCTGATCCACAGTCTCCTGATCAACATCTCCAGTATAGGAATACTGTACCAGCGCACCGCCACGGAATTTGATGTCCAGCTCTGTACCGAAAATCAGGTTGCACAGAAGGCCGATTACAAAAAGCCCCAGAGAAATACCGAAGAAAATCTTCCGGTGCTGATAGAATTTGATATTGAATTTCTTCATCCTTTCGCACCTCCAAACAGCCACTTGTTGCGGAACACCTTAAAGCGGGACAGCGACTTGGTCATCAACCGAGTAGCAGTAACGCCCATAATAAAGTTGCCGATCACACCAATCAGCAGGGTGTAGCCGAAGGAATAGATAGATCCAGTGGTGGAAGCGCCGAAAATCATAGACAGGATATTGCTGGGACCAAACACAGCCATCAGAATGACTGCTACGATAATCACAGTGATATTGCCGTCAAAGATTGCCCAGAAACTGCTTTCGCCGCCCTTTTCAATTGCGCCGTCCAGTGTTTTGCCAAGCCAGAGTTCTTCTTTGACACGGGTAGCTGTAATAATATTTGCATCCACGCCCATACCAATTGACAGGATGATACCGGCAATACCGGGCAGAGTCATGGTAAAGCTGGAGAAAGCCGGGAAATAACCGGAAACAGCTGCCAGAGACAAGGCAACCTGTCCCAGCAAAGCAATGACCGCCACAAAACCGGGCAGCCGGAAGATGATGAGCATAAATACTGCAACCAGGATGAATGCAATAATACCAGCCATCGTCATTGCACTCAGAGAAGATTCACCCAGTGTGGGGCTGATGGTACCGAAACTATAAGTTTCGAGAGAGAAGGGCAGCGCACCGGCATTGATCTTATTAGCCAGATCGGTGGCGCTGGCTGCTGTGAAGGAATCACTGGTAATGGTGCATTCGCCATCTGTGATTTCACTTTCCACGGTAGGATAAGAAATCATGATGTCATCCATCCACACGGAAATCGTTTTGCCAACCAGTTCTTTGGTAGCTTCTGCAAACTTCTTTGCGCCGTCATCGCTGAATTTCAATTCTACCAGATATTTAATCGTACCAGTTGCTTCATCCTGATAGGACTTAGCTTCTGCGGAGACAATATCGTCGCCTTCGAGAATGATGTTTTCAGCCGTAGTACCTGTAGGGGTCTTGTAAATCGTGTTGCCGTCTTCATCGATATCCTGCGTCTCATACTCCATTCCTTCACGGAAGGTGAGCTTTGCAGTAGCGGCCAGTTCTTCAATCGCGCTTTCTGGGTCGAAATCGGTTTCATCGCTCTTCCACGGGAAGCGGATGATAATTCTGTCATTCGCCGTGTCGGTGTACAATTCATAGTCCGTCACGTTATTGCTCAAAAGGCGAAGTTTAATCGTGTCTTCCACCGAGCTGAGCTGCTTGTCCGTGGCATCAACGCCATCTGCCGGGATAAACGTTGCTTCCACACCGCCGCGGATATCGATACCCCAACGGATATCCCCCGCGCCTTTGATGTACGTGATTTTATTGTCGCCATTCTGTCCGTACAGGCCGAAAATCGACGTATACGTCAGGAACAGGATAAGGAAAGCGACAATGAAAAACACTGCTTTGGGTACTCGCTTCATGCACATATCCTCCATTTTTTCAGGGGCTGCACCCCTTTAGTCGCTGCATCTGCAGGCCTTCAAAAAAACCCGTTCTTTTTCTATATAGAAAATCAAACAGTCCTTTTCTGGTCTATTTGCAAATATACAGGCGTAACAAATTTAATTATAGGGTATTAATAGACAAAAGTCAACGGAAAATCGCCCTTAAAAGCCCAATTCCGTGAAATTCAAAGGCACATCACTATAAAAAAACCGCGGAGTCAAAAACACTCCGCGGTCTGAGGATATAGATTATTCAGCAAGTAATTTTTCGCAGGCGGCCAAACGCACACACAAGCAGAACAGATCCATTGCCGTTTCCAGCTCAGAAACAGGCGGATAAGTCGGCGCTACACGGATATTGCTGTCCTGCGGGTCCTTTCCATACGGAAAGGTAGCACCTGCACCAGTCAGGGTTACACCGGCCTCTTTGCACAACTGCACAACGCGCTTTGCACAGCCGGGCATCACATCAACGCTGACAAAATAACCGCCGTTGGGCTTGGTCCAAGCTGCTGTACCGGTTCCTGCCAGTTCGCTGTCCAGCTTGTGCAGAACAGCTTGGAACTTGGGCTCCAGAATACGGCGGTGACGCAGCATCTGTCCGCGGACACCATATTTATCCTTCAAAAATGCAATATGGCGCAGCTGGTTCAATTTATCGGGGCCAATCGTCTGGAAGGAGAAGTGCTCACGCAGCACCTGAATGGTCTCAGGACCAGCCGCCATAGCTGCTACGCCTGCACCCGGGAAGGTGATCTTGGAAGTAGAAGCGAACATAATCGGCAGCTCCTGTGTGCCGTTCTTCAAACATTCAGTGTACAGATCCAAAAGATTTTCGGGTGTATCAGTCAAATCATGGACGCAGTAAGCGTTATCCCAGAAAATACGGAAATCTTTTGCCGCGGGCTTCAGAGCAGCAAAACGGCGCACAGTTTCATCGGAATAGGTAATACCGGTGGGATTCGAATATTTGGGGATACACCAGATTCCTTTTACCGTAGAGTCATGATTTACCAGCTCTTCTACCATATCCATATCGGGGCCGGCAGCAGTCATGGGGATGGTAATCATCTCCACACCGAAATACTGGGTAATGCCAAAATGACGGTCATAACCTGGAGCCGGGCACAAAAACTTCACTTTTTCCTGACGGCTCCATGGCGCGCAATCCGCAAAACCATGCGTCATAGCACAGGAAATGGTATCGAACATCATATTCAGGCTGGAGTTACCGCCCACAATTACCTGCTTGGCAGGCATCGAAAGCAGCTGACCAAACAGCTCCTGCATCTCCGGAATACCATCAGCCATACCATAGTTACGGCAGTCATCTCCGGTGGAAGCAATCAGATTAGACTTGGCGCTGAGGATATCCAGCATCGGCATGGAAAGATCCAGCTGGTCAACACCGGGCTTGCCTCTGGCCATATTCAGCTTCAGACCCAAAGCCTGAAATTCATCGTATTTTGCCTGCAGCTGCTGATGCAGGGCAGTAAGTTCATTCTTGTTCATGGACTGGTATTCCACTCGAAGCATCTCCATTTCCTTAGTAATGCATTTCCCTCGAAAGCTAAGAAAGATTTTACTATATTTATTAGAAAAATGCAAGTTAAAAATGGAATTCCTGCAAATTTCGCAATTTCACCGGTTCAAATCAGTTTCGTGTAAGCTTTTCTGTATATCTCGTCAAGGGGCTTTCCGCTCTCCCGGGCAATTTGTACGGCGCTTTCATATTCCACATAAGCTTTTTTTATATCGTCATATTCGCAAATTTTCACCTGTACATCGCCATATTCTGTGGAAATTTTACGAAAACTTCGTTTCATAACATAGCGTTCCTGTATACTTTTCCGCAACCCAACCGCAGTTGTTTCACGGAAAATGATTTTTGCCAGCTCTTCCTGTTTTTCTGGGCGGCAAATGACTGTCAGCGCATAGGCCGGTCGGTTTTTCTTCATAAAAAGCGGCAAAAATGACACATCCAGTGCTCCAGCCTGCATCAGCTGCCCCTGGCAATAGGCAAGCTGTTCCCCGGTACAATCATCGATATTGGTTTCCAGCACGGCGACAGAATCCGTCAGCTTCGATGTTTTTTTTTACCGGATTCAATGAGCATTACACGCAGCACGTTGGCATGGTCGAAATCCTTTTTTCCCGCACC
The DNA here is from genome assembly GCA_946484175.1 of uncultured Clostridia bacterium. Classification (GTDB taxonomy): domain Bacteria; phylum Bacillota; class Clostridia; order Oscillospirales; family Acutalibacteraceae; genus Heritagella_A. Next base: position 46,405 of record CAMLSX010000010.1, on the reverse strand, counting down.
AAGGCCGATTTTTTCTACAGTAAACGAAGCGGGCAGTTCTTCCCCACTGCCAAGTGCAGCCAGAATGGCAGCGCCGGTGGGTGTGACCATTTCGCCCTGTACACCGGTGATTTTCAGCGGAATTCCAGCTTCCCGCGCCAATTCCAACGTTGCCGGAGCTGGAACGGGAACCAGGCCGTGCTGGCATTTCACCCAGCCGGTTCCTTCAAACAGTGTTGAGGAAATGATGGTATCAATATCCAGGTTATCCAGACACACGCAGGCCGCTACGATGTCCACAATGGAATCCACCGCACCCACTTCATGAAAATGTACTTCTTCGGGAGCTTTGCCGTGAACCTTTCCCTCTGCCTGTGCCAACACAGTGAAGACTTTTTGGGCCATTTCCTTTGCACGGGGAGAGATTGCCTCTGCCCCATCAATCATGGGTAAAATTTCACCCAGCCCGCGATGTACATGGCCTTCTCCATGAATATGCTCGTGAGAATGGGAATGTGCATGGTCATGCTCTTCCCCATGGTGATGATGGTGCTCGTGGAGATGCTCCTCCTCATGATGGTGATGATGATGGCTATGCTCATGGTCGTGTTCCAGAATAACGTTGAAGTCGGCAGCCTCCACCCCATTCTTGCTTACCCTGCTGATTTCTATGGAATATCCATCCAGCTGAAGGCTTTCCAGCGCTTTCTGCAATTTCCCCGAATTTGCACCCAGATCCAGCAATGCGGCAACGGTCATGTCGCCGCTGATGCCGGAATAACACTCAAAATATGCAGTCTTTCCCAATGAAACTTCCTCCTTTTATATGACTGACTGGCGATTGATCTGTGCTGCCATATATCCCCCGCCAAAGCCGTTATCGATGTTCACCACTGCGATACCGGTAGCACAGGAATTGATCATGGTGAGCAGCGCGGAAAGGCCGCCAAAATTGGCCCCATACCCCACGCTGGTGGGTACGGCAATCACCGGATGATCCAGCTGCCCGGCCAGAACAGAAGCCAGTGCACCCTCCATTCCGGCAACTGCCACGATCGCGGTGGCTCGGCGAATTTCCGGCAAGGCGGAGATCATGCGGTGCAGGCCGGAAACACCGATGTCAAAGATGCGTTCGACTTTTGCCCCGCACATTTCTGCCGTGACAGCAGCTTCTTCTGCTACCGGAATATCGGCAGTACCGCCGGTACACACTGCCACCAGCCCGGTACGCTCTTCTTCGGGCTTCATACCAACCGTAATCGCCCGCGCGGCTTCGTGAAAAACTGCCTGCGGCACTTTTTCACGTACTGCCTCGTACTGTTCACGGCTGGCGCGGGTAGCCAGCACTAGGCCGCTGCGCTGGCAGAGCTTTTCAAAAATCATAGCGGTCTGCTCTACTGTCTTCCCCTGGCTGAAAATCACCTCTGGGAAACCGGTGCGCAGCTCCCGATGATGATCCAGCCGGGCATATCCCAGATTTTCATATGGCAGCGTTTTCAGCTGCTCCATTGCCTGTTCAACAGAGACCGAACCATTCTGCACGGCCTCCAGCAGCTCTTTCGTTTTCAAAACCGGCTCCTCCTCTGCTGTTAAAGTTTCAACGCCTCATCCATGCTCCCCGAACGGAAGCCCTGCATGTCCAGCGTCACATATAAAATTCCAAATGCTTTCAGCTCCGCTGCAAGCTCATCTGCCTGCTCCAAAAACCGGGCAAACTCCGCTTTGGGAATTTCAATCCGCGCCAAATTTCCATGAATCCGCACTCGGTTGACAGGGAAACCGTGCTGTTTCAGCAGTTCCTCTCCCTCTGCTGCCTGACGCAGTTTTTCGGGAGTCAGCCGGTCGCCATAGGGCAGCCGGGTCGCCATGCACGGGCTGGAAGGCTTACTGCTCACCCGCAGGCCATATTCTGCCGCCAGCCGGCGCACTTCCTCTTTGGTAAGCTCCGCTTCTGCCAATGGGCTATGGATATCCAGTTCTTTTAAAGCACGCAGTCCCGGCCGGTATTCCGAAAGGTCGTTGAAGTTCGTACCGTCTGCGGCTGCCTGCAAGCCGTTTGCCTGTGCAAAATCCAGCAGGCTTTGAAACAGCAGCTTTTTACAACGGTAACACCGGTCCGGCGGATTCTGTAAAATCTCCGGATCGGCAAACTCATCCACCCGCACCACTTCCAGCTGCACGCCCATGGCCTTTGCCTGCATTTTTGCGTCCTCCTCATCCGCCGGCGGGTGCAGGCGGGTCACAAACAAAACCGCACGGAGGTTCCCCTCCGGGAATTTCCGCTCCCGTCGAAGAACCTCCGCCGTTTGCAGGAGGGCGGCACTGTCTACTCCGCCGGAAAACGCCACGCAGAGCCCCTGTTCCAGCAGGCGGCACAGGCACTCTTTCAGGCGCTGTATTTTCTCCTGATATTCCATTTTTAGAACTCCGCACTGCCGGTGGTACGGGGGAACAGCAATACGTCACGGATGTTGGAAATACCGGTGAGGTACATGACCATACGCTCAAAGCCAAGGCCGAAACCGGCGTGCTTAGTGCCTCCGTAACGCCGCAGGTCCAGATACCACCAGTAATCCTCTTCTTTCAGTCCCAGCTCATGCAAGCGCTCGGTGAGCAGATCCAGACGCTCTTCACGCTGGCTGCCGCCGATGATCTCGCCAATGCCGGGCACCAGCATATCGACAGCTGCCACGGTCTTGCCGTCGTCATTCAGGCGCATATAGAATGCCTTGATCTCCTTCGGATAATCGGTAACAAAAACGGGCTTTTTGAAAATCTGCTCGGTGAGATAACGCTCGTGCTCGGTCTGTAAATCGCAGCCCCACTCTACCTTATATTCAAACTTATCATTGTTCTTTTTCAGCAGTTCCACTGCTTCGGTGTAGGTCACGCGGGCAAAATCGGAGTTTGCCACATGCTCCAGACGCTCGATCAGGCCCTTATCCACAAACTGGTTAAAGAAAGCAATATCCTGTGGGCAGGTCTCCATCACATATTTGATAATATACTGGATCATATCTTTTGCGAGATCCATATCATCGTTCAGGTCAGCAAAAGCGATTTCCGGCTCGATCATCCAGAACTCCGCAGCATGGCGGGGCGTATAGGATTTCTCTGCGCGGAAAGTCGGGCCGAAGGTATAGATCTTACCGAAAGCCATAGCCATGCACTCGCCTTCCAGCTGGCCGGAAACGGTAAGGGAGGTGGGTTTGCCGAAGAAATCCTGGCTGTAGTCGATAGTACCATCTTCATTGCGGGGCGGGTTCTCGGGGTCAAGGGTGGTTACCCGGAACATTTCGCCGGCGCCTTCGCAGTCACTGCCGGTAATGAGGGGTGTGTGTACATACACAAAGCCGCGCTCGTTAAAGAACTTATGGATGGCAAATGCCGCCGCAGAGCGCACGCGGAAAGCTGCGCTGAACAGGTTGGTGCGGGGACGCAGATGGGCGATGGTGCGCAGATAATCGACGGTGTGGCGCTTCTTCTGCAGGGGATAATCCGGGGTGGATGCACCCTCTACAACGATTTCGGAAGCGTGAATTTCAAAGGGCTGTTTGGCTTCGGGGGTCAGCAGCAGCTCGCCGGTAACACACAGGGCGGCGCCAACGTTCTGCTTTGCGATCTCCTTGAAATTATTGATTTTATCTGCTTCGAAAACGATCTGAACTCCCTTGAAGCTGCTGCCGTCATTCAAATCGATAAATCCCAGATTCTTGGAATCGCGGATGGTTCTGGCCCAGCCGCAAACAGTGATGGTTTTTCCGCTGTAGGCCGCCGCATCATGGTGCAGGGCGGCAATTTCTGTGCGTTCCATTGTGCTGATTCACTCCTAAAATAAAATTATGCTTATGCAGCGCAGCAACGAGCTGCTTTCTATATATTATCGCATGTATGCCCTTCTTGCAAGTTTTTTCTTGATTTCCCGTTTTTCTCTGTTATTTTCTGTTCATAGAAGATACGTTGAATTCCCTGCTGTTATATGGTAAAATATGCACACTGCTTTTGTTCCTGTAGGAAAAAGATTTTCTGCTGAAAACGAATTTGCACTTTTCCATAAAACAAGGTACAATAACAGCAAAGAACCATATTGTGTGGCAATCGACATTTTAATTTCAAAACCGCGGAGGAACTAGTATTATGTTAGATTATACCGGTATCAAATGTCCTGTCTGCGAAAAACCGTTTCAGGCGGGCGATGATATTGTAGTTTGTCCCAAATGCGGGGCCCCGTACCACCGGGAATGCTATCAGAAGGAAGGAAAATGCATATTTGACGACCTTCATGAGCAGGGAAAAAACTGGGAACCCCCAGCAGCTCCGACACGCCCAGATGTAAGCGCTGAAATCAAAGATCAGGAATGCCCCAATTGCGGAAAGCTCAATGCACACAGCGCCCTGTTCTGTGACCAATGCGGCTCTTCTCTTTCCGGCAGCCCAGCGCAGCACAACAACCGCAAAACAACGCAGGATAACACGCAGAACCCCTATGCACAGCCGCCGCAAAGCGGCAATTCCCCTTTTCCCGGCAACAACGGCCCGTTCCCGGGAAATTCTCCCTTCCCCGGAGGTGGCATGGGTGGCGCACCCATGCCCTTTGCACTGGACCCCATGGGCGGTGTTGCACCGCAGGAGCTGATTGACGATATCCCCGCGGAAGAAATAGCAAAATTAGTGCAGACCAATACAGCCTATTATCTGCCCACATTCCGCAATATCAAAACTTATAAACGCGGACGCTTTAATTTCTGTGCTTTTCTGTTTTCAGGCGGTTGGATGCTGTACCGTAAACAGTATAAATTTGGTTCTATTATTACTGCGCTGATGTTTGCGCTTTTTATTATCTACACGTACATCAACGCTGTCTGGACTGCTCCTTTAATTCAACAGCTCTTTACAGAAATCGGTGTAGAGCCCAACACAGTGGCTTTGACTGCACAGCAGGCCAATATGATTCTCGATTTGCTGTGGCAAAATCCGCACGATTTGTTTATCTTTCTTCTTCCTACGGCGATTCTGGGAGTTATGCTGATCGTGATGCTCTTTGTTGGGCTGCGCGGCAATCATATGTATATGAATCATTGTCTGAAAACAATTCACAAGCTGCGTGCAGAAAATCTTCCCACCGCCGAATATCACGTGCAGCTGCAAACCCGCGGAAATGTGAATGTCCCCATTACCATTTGCCTGCTGGTATGCTATATGATTGTAACCTGGCTGCCCCGCTTTTTGTAAGTTCATGGAATCTTTGCACAAAAGCACTTTTTAAAAACACAGAAAAGCCCATGATTTCGCCTTTTTTCAAAAAAATGCTTGACCCACAGACAGACTGTTGCTATAATAAATCTGTTGACTGCCTGTCCGGCTGTCAATCATCCTTGCCCCGGATACAAAGGGGCCTTATGTCCAAAAGGAGGTGCAACTAGCATGACAGAGATTATCAATTCCTACGAGACCGTATTCATCCTCTCCACCAAACTGGGTGAGGAAGGCGCTGCTGCTGTTGTTGAGAAGTTCAAGAAGCTGATCGACAAACACGGCACTGTGGAAAGCGTGGACGATTGGGGTAAGCGCCGTCTGGCATACCCGATCCAGAAGCAGACCGAGGGTTATTACACCCTGATCAACTTCAAGAGCGCTCCTGCTTTCACCGCTGAACTGGACCGTGTCTTCAAGATCACGGACGGCGTTCTTCGTTCCCTTATCGTCAAGAAGGAAGTCAAGAACGAGAAGCCCGCAAAGGCGGCTGAAGTGACTGCCGACGCTGAATAAGCGCTGAAGGGAGTGGATTGTAGTGTTGAATGTTGCTGTTTTAACGGGTCGCCTTGTAGCCGATCCAGAATTGCGCCATACCGCTAATGGGACTGCTGTTGCCCCATTTCGAATCGCAGTTGATCGCAGTTATGCAAAAGCAGGAACTGAACGTCAAACGGATTTTATTGACATTGTTGCTTGGAGAGCTACTGCAGAATTTGTCTGTAAGTATTTCCGTAAGGGTCAATTAATTTCTGTTCAAGGTTCAATTCAGACGCGTAATTATAGCGATAAAGATGGAAATAAGCGTACTGCTTTTGAAATTGTTGCGGATAATGTTCATTTTACAGAGTCCAAGCGTAGTTCTGATAACGGAAATTACAGCGATAATTCCTATGGCGGCAGCTACAATAACAATGGCTACAATAACAATAGCTACAATAGTAACAACAGCTACTCCAAACCGGCAGCTGAACCGGCTCCCGCTTATACCAGCGGTGATACCGGTGATTTTGAAGAGATTCCCATGGATGACGATTTGCCCTTCTGAGCAGAAAAACCGGGACTCTTCCCCAATATTTGATTCTTGATTTTATTTTTGATGAAAAGGAGGCTTTTCCCATGGCTGACAGACCCGAGAGAGACAACCGCCGCGGTGGACGCAAGGGCCGCAGAAAGGTATGCAGCTTCTGCGTTGACAAGGTGGAAACCATTGATTATAAGGATGTTGCCAGACTTCGCCGCTTCATTTCTGAGCGCGCAAAGATTCTGCCCCGCCGTGTGACCGGTACCTGTGCCCGTCATCAGCGTGACCTGACGGTCGCTATCAAGCGTGCCCGTCATCTGGCTCTTCTGCCCTTCAGCAGCGACTAATTCAGTCTGCTGAAGTCTGATACGGTAGCGAAAGCGGACGATTGATTCGTCCGCTTTTTTATTTTTTTATATCTTATTATTTTGCAAGGAGGTTTTTCTGTTGATTTTTGATATGCACACACATGCTTTTCCTGACCCTATCGCTGCAAAGGCATTGCCAAAGCTGGCTTCTATCTGCGGATGCCCTTATCATACCGATGGAACGCTGAATGGAACAAAGCAAAAAATGAAGGAATGGGGCGTGGATGCTTTCGCACTGATGCATATTGCCACCACCCCTACCCAGCATACTTCGGTCAACAATTGGGCGGCCTCTATTCAGCAGGAAAACATTTTCTGCTTTGGCAGTGTTCATCCTCGTGCAGAAAATCCGACGGAAGAAATTCGCAGAATTTATGCGATAGGTTTGAAGGGCATCAAATTTCACCCAGATTATCAGGAATTTATGGTGGATGACCCTGCTCTTTTTCCGCTGTACGAAGAAGCAGCCTCGCTGCATTTGCCTGTTACCTTCCATACAGGGCGTGATCCCCTTTCCCCCAACCTCGTTCATGCGCCTGCTGAAAAAATGGCAAAAATCGCCGACCTCTTCCCTACCCTGACTATTATTGCCGCACACATGGGAGGAATGGATACCCCCGATGAAGCAGAAGCTTGTTTGCTCGGAAAGCCAAATGTATATCTGGATACTGCCTTTGCCTCTCACTTCCTGACGCCCAGTCAGTGTGAACGTATGATGCGGCAGCATGGTTTGGATCGGATTTTATTTGCCAGTGACAGTCCTTGGAGCCGCTCCTGTGATGAATTGCATTTTCTGGAAACGTGCTGCCTGACAGATTCTGAATTGGAAATGGTTTGTGGAGAGAATGCCTGCTGTCTTCTGAAAATTGACGGAAAATGATAATTTTAATGATTTATTGTTGCAAATCATCAGATTTCACGCTACAATAAATAAAATACAAATTATCTTTCTATGGAAGGGAGTCAGTTTTTATGAAAAAGGGAACAGTCTTTTTGCTCACTGCGCTGTCAATGCTTGTTGGAGCTGTTTTAGGATTTCTGTGTGCTCCTATTAAGGGCGGCGTTTCCGTCGGAAACAACAATTGTGGGAATCAGTATTTTGATGACCCCAATGAAGAAGCAGAAGAAGACGTTTATGGTTGTTAACTATAAACGAAACAAAAAGCAGCCTGGCAGGAAAAATTCCTGTTGTCAGACTGCTTTTATTTTTATTATATCGACTTATTCTTCTTCCACTTTAATGGTGGAACCGCTGCTGATTAAAAGCGTTACCTGGGAACCATAAGAAAGGGACTCCCCTGCGAAAGCATTTTTATAGCCAATTACTCTTCCTGCCTCTATATCTGTACTGTCTTTCTTTTCTGTAACAGGCACAAATCCTTCGGCAGTAACTTTTTCGGCGGCTTCAGCCAAAGTAAGGCCGGCAACCGAAGGAAGCTTTCGGGTAGAAGGCCCCTGGCTCACAACTACTACAATACTGCTGCCTTTCATCATCATTTCTCCAGCCTTGGGTTCCTGAGAAATCACTTTTCCCTCTTCCACAGAAGTACTGAACGCACGCTCAGAAAGGCGCACCGTGTATTCCGGATTCTCAGATGCCGAAACTTTTTCCAACAGTTCAGCATAAACCTGGTCTTCCAGATTTGGTGCCTGTATCATCTCTACCTGTGTGGAATCTTCTGAAGAACTGGCAGTAAAAGAGTCTGTTCCAACAGATTCCGTATCAGAAGAAATGGCAGAGGTGTCGCCAGTATCCGGCAACAGAAAATCTGGTGTTTGGAATTGAAGCCATACCCAGACAATAGCAGACATAACGAGCAGCGTTATCGCGCATGAAACCAGCATCCAGACAATTCCGGGAACGCCCTGCTCTTTTTTGCTGGGCAAAGGCGGCAGCTTTGTGATAGATTCTGTTTGCTCCAGTGTAGAAGTCACCGTAGGTGCAGCAGAAAGCTCTGCACGCAGCGTTTCAAAATTCTGAGTACGGCGTTCCTGCTCTACCTGCAAGGCATTTGCCAATGCCGTAATCACATGCGGCGGTAATGCTTTTGCCAGCTCGTTCGACATCATCAGGCGGGAATCGTTTTTGCGGTAAACCGCATCATGCGGAAGCACGCCTGTCAACGCAAAAAACAGGGTTGCGGCAAAGCCGTAAACATCTGTCGCTTCATTCAGCGGGCGATCCATCACATATTGCTCAATAGCCGCACATCCTGCAACAATATCCGGCGGTAAGTCGGTATCCATGCGCCGCACCGGCTGAATATAAAAATCACCCAGCCGCATTTTCCCGTCCTGCATGATTTTCAATGAGTCGGGTGAGATGCCAAGATGGCACACACCTGACTTATGCATGGTACTTAAAGCGGAAAGAACCGGCATAAAAAGCTGCCGGGCTGAATTCCAGCTCAGGCTGCCGCCGCTGCGCTCCACAAAATAGCGCAGCGTTATGCTCTCGCTCCATTCTGAAATGGTATATGCCGTTTCATTTTCTTCAAAAATATCAAAGATCGGGACAATTGCCGACAGCTCACGCATGTGTGCAAGCTCCCGGGCATAATTCAGGAACAGTTCCAGCGATTCTTTGAACACCAGTTCACTTCCACCGGTCACCTGCACAGTTTTGCCGTCCATGCAGCGCTGGCAAAAACTCTGCGGAAAAAATTCCCGTATCTCTACAATCGTATTTTGAACGGTATCACAGCCTATGTAGGTGATACCCTCTCCGTTTGTCTTTTTTGCCCGGCCGACAATATAGCGCTCCTGCAAAATCGTGCCATATGGCAGCCCGTGCAGCAGCTGCCCTTCCTGCGCATTCCATCCGCATTGAGGGCATACTTCTTCCCCGGTCAGCTCTGCCATACAGTTCATGCAAAGTTTGGTATTGTCAGTCATCAGGTTCCCTCCTGCAGGATTGCCGGATTAGTCTTCCTCGTCGTCAGACTCCGGTGCATCCCAGTTGTGCCAGACGTTCTGGACGTCGTCGTTATCTTCCAGTGCGTCCAGCAGCTTCTGCATTTTTGTAATGGAATCCTCGTCGGTCAGCGTGGTGTATGTGCTGGGCACCATCTCCACCTCGGCAGACACAAATTCATATCCCTTTGCCTCCAGATCTTCACGCACGCCGCTGAAATCCTCGGGCTCTGTGGAAATCTCGAAAACATCTTCATCAGCCTGGAAGTCAGACGCACCTGCCTCCAAAGCATCCTCCATGACCTTATCTTCGTCCCGTCCCTCTTTCTCGATGACGATAAGTCCCTTTTCAGAGAACATGAAGGAAACACAGCCGGTAGTTCCCAGATTACCGCCAAACTTATCGAAGTAGTGACGGACATCTGCTGCAGTACGGTTGCGGTTATCGGTCAGAGCTTCAACGATAACAGCTACGCCGTTGGGGCCATAGCCTTCATATACCATGCTCTCATACCGCTCGGCATCGCCGTCACCGGCTGCCTTCTTGATGATTCTTTCAATATTATCGTTGGGGACGTTGTTTGCCTTTGCTTTGGCAATGCAGTCCTTCAGCTTCGAGTTGGAAGCCGGATCAGGGCCGCCTCCCTCTTTTACTGCTACAGCAAGCTCACGTCCGATCTTTGTGAAGATCTTTGCTTTTGCTCCATCGGTTTTTTCTTTTTTTCTCTTAATATTATTCCATTTTGAATGGCCTGACATGTTTTCAGCCTCCCATAAAAGTGCTGCAGATAATTTTATCACATTTTCTGGAAAATAGCAAGAGAAAGGCGTGTTAAAGCCATTTCTGTTTCTTTCCAGCGCGTTTCTCCCTGATCGGTCGAAATCCAGGCGACAGTGCTTTCCAACGTAGTATTCATCACGGAAAAACATTGTTTCAGCTGCCGTTCCATGATTCCGGGGCCGTCATGCGAATCTGCACCAGCGGCCACCAATAATACTGCTGAGCGGTGCTTGAGGATAGAAGGCTTGAGCCCCAATGAAAAACGTGCTTCAAAGTACCGCTGGAAACGATCCAATACAGCTTTCAATGGTGCCGGAAATGTTAGATTATATACCGGTGATGCCACCACCAACAGGTCACAGCTGCGCAGCTGTTCATCCAGTTGGTCACAGCAGTCATGAATGGCACACTCTTCATGAGAAGCACACCAACCACAACCCGTACACGGAGCAGGATGCTTGCGGTATGTATCGAAAAAGCTGATATGAAACCCTTCATTTTGAAATGGGCGCAAAAAAACTTCTATCATTTTGGCGGTAGCCCCCTGACTGTGTGGGGAACCCACCAAAACCAGTATTTCTTTCATGAATTTGTTCCTTTCCTTAGCACAGTATGCCCGGTTCTTCGGCCGATTATGTCCCCCTTTTTCCAAATAAAAGCCCGGCATCTTTTCTCCATGCCGGGCTTTTATTCAATCAAATCAATCGCCGAATGAGATACCGATATCCCGCGCAGCCTGAATCTTGCTGCAATCTACCGGAACTGCCTTGAGTTTTCCGGCCACATCTTTCAGCGGCACCGGGACAATCTCGCCTTTTTGCAGAGCGACCATATTGCCGTAATTCTTATTGATAATCAGTTTGGCCGCCGCTGTACCGAAACGGGTGGAAAGCACACGGTCATAGGGGCATGGGCTGCCGCCACGCTGGAAGTGGCCGGGAACCACTACACGAATTTCCTGAGAGAGACGGTCTCCCAACTCGTGTGCCAGACGATAAGAAATAGACGGAAACTGCATATTGGCGCGAGCTGCTTTGAACTCTTTTTTGCCCATGGCCGCTTCCTGTTTGGAAATTGCGCCTTCCGCTACAGCCAGAATGGAGAAACAGCTGCCATATTCGTTGCGGCGGCGAATCACCTTGGCGATTTTATCCGCATCATAAGGAATCTCCGGAAGCAGAATGACATCCGCTCCACCGGCAATGCCGGCTTCGAGCGTCAGCCAGCCTACCTTATGCCCCATAACTTCCACGATGAAAATACGGCCATGTGAAGTTGCCGTAGTATGGATGCAGTCGATGACATTCGTTGCGATTTCAGCCGCACTGGTAAAACCAAAGGTCATATCTGTACCCCACACATCGTTGTCAATGGTTTTGGGCATGGATACCACATTCAGTCCCTCTTCACTGAGCAGATTGGCGGTTTTGTGGGTGCCGTTTCCGCCCAGCACAACCAGACAGTCCAGCTTCATCTTCTTATAATGGTCTTTCATATTCCGGACTTTATCCACGTTATCCTCTTCAATCTGACGCATCATTTTGAAGGGCTGGCGAGAGGTGCCAAGAATGGTACCGCCAAGTGTAAGGATACCGGAAAAATCGCTGCGCTGCATGAGTTTATACTCGCCGCGAATGAGTCCGCGGTATCCATCTTGAATTCCGTAGATTTCCACATCCTTGCCGTAATATTCATACAGCCCCTTGGCCACACCGCGAATCGCAGCGTTCAAGCCTTGGCAATCTCCGCCGCTGGTCAGAATTCCAACTCGTTTCATTCCAGATCACATCCAATCATCAATAATATCACCAAAAAGCTTTGCAATCGCTTTACTAAAATTTTACAACTTTTTCAGCAAAATTTCAATCATTTTTTAAATCTGCGCTGCGAATCGGAACAAAAGGCTGATCTTCCGGCAGTTTTTGCTTGCCTTTTACCGCCTCCTGTGCCAGTTTGGAGAATTCACGCTGGCAATTGCAGGCTGTCTTCCCTCTGCGTTCTACATGCACATAGGTGGTGTCCGGCAGCTGGGTGCGTGCATTGGTGGTATCCTCCAGCATCAGGTCGAGAATAGAAAAAGCACGTTTCTTCAGGTCAGGGTCTTCGATGGGGAACACGAGCTCTACACGGCGATCCAGGTTGCGTGGCATCCAGTCAGCGCTGCCCATGTAAATTTTGGGATTGCCCGCATTCTCAAAGCGGAAAATACGGCTGTGTTCCAACAGCTGGCCTACAATGCTGATGACGGTGATATGCTCGCTGACACCGGGAATTCCGGGTACCAAACAGCAAATACCGCGCACGATCAGTTTAACCGGTACTTTCGCCTGAGAAGCCTTGTACAGCAACCCAATAATTTCGGGGTCTACCAATGAATTCACCTTTGCTGTAATGCCGCAGGGAAGGCCTTTCTGTGCATTATCGATCTCCCGCTCAATCATCATGCGGAAAAACGGACGCATACCATGAGGAGCCACGACGAATTTATTATACTCCGGCGGGCGGGAATATCCGGTAATGGTGTTAAACATGGAGGAAGCGTCTGCGCCATAGGCTTCTTTGCAGGTAAACATACCGATATCCGTATAGATTTTCGCGGTGGAATCATTGTAGTTACCGGTACCCATATGCACATACCGGCGGATTCCATCCTCTTCTTTGCGCACGACCAGCAGAATTTTGCAGTGGGTTTTCAGTCCGGTCAATCCATAGATCACATGACATCCAGCTTTTTCCAACTTTCTGGCCCAGATGATATTGTTCTCTTCATCAAAACGGGCTTTCAGCTCTACCAGCACGGTGACCTGCTTGCCATTTTCTGCAGCACGAATTAAAGCCGCAACAATGGGAGAGTTCCCGCTCACACGGTACAGCGTCTGTTTGATAGCCAGTACATTTTCATCTTCCGCCGCAGCCTGCACGAAGTCCACCACGCACGAAAAGCTCTCATAGGGGTGATGCACCATGCGATCCTTCTCTCGGATTGCTGCAAAAATATCGTCATATCCCCAGAAATCTGCCGGCGGGTATACCGGGCGGATGGGGGTAAAGCAGAGATGCTCAAAGCCAGAAACGCCTGCAAACTTCGAGAAGAAGGTCAGATCCAGCGGGCCGGTGAGCTCGTAAATCTCGGAGGATTTCATTTTCAGCATATCCACCAGGAAGGAGCGGATTTCCTTGTCACAGTGGGCAATCAGCTCCAGACGAACCGGACGGCCCCTTTTCCGTTTCTTGATGGACTCTTTGACTGCGACCAGAAAGTCTTCGGATTCTTCATCGATATCGAGGTCGGAGTTACGTGTGATGCGGAAGGGACACCAGGCTTCGATTTCAAGCAGCTCAAACAGCTCATCCAAATGGCAGATGATGACATCTTCCAACAGGACAAATGCCCGTCCTTCTTCACAGGGAACCTCCAGAAAACGCGGCATAATGGACGGAACCTGCACAATGGCAAAACAGGGGCCGTCGCTGCCCTTGAGGCGCACGGCAATATTCAGGCTCTTATTCGCCAGCAGCGGGAACGGACGGCTGGTATCTACAGCCAGCGGCGTGAGCACGGGAAACAGTACCTTGTGAAAATAATCGGAGATATACGCCTTCTGCTTATCATTCATCTGATCGGGCTGCACAAAGAAGATATTGTTCTTTTTCAGCACCGGCGTGATAGAACGGTACAGGCAGGAATACTGCCGCTCCATAAAGGCATGGATTTTTTCTTCCAGCTGGACGATCAGCTTGTCAGGGGTCAGACCGGAATCATCCGCTTTTTTATAGCCGGAATTCACCTGCGCCTTGACGCCAGCCACACGCACCATAAAAAATTCATCCAGGTTCGAACCCGTGATGGCCAGAAAACGCAGGCGCTCCATGAGCGGGTTTTCTTTTTTCATCGCTTCTTCCAGTACACGGATATTAAAATCCATCCAGCTCAATTCCCGATTATGATAAGGAATTTTATATGTCTGGTCCATTCAAACACGACCTTTCTTATTCTCTGTTTATATCATCGGTAAACGGATCGTCAGCTCGGGGTCAATGCCGAACACCTCTTTAAAGAACGGTGCGCACTGCGCAAACGCCCATTTTTCCAAATGCATATCCTCGTTGGTTTCTCCGGTCACCAAGAAGCGGTTATGCTCCATACGCACCTTGATATCAGGCAGCTTCTGCTTCTGCGACTTATCCAGTGAATTTGCAAGGCGGAAAATTGCCACCAGCTTTGATACGGAAATCTTCTGCTGCTCATCCAGATCAGAAAAACGCATTTCTTTGAGCGCAGGCACGTTAAACTCGTTATAGCTGGCCACATAGGCAATCAGCAGCATATTCAGCTTCGTCATACCATAGATATCAAAATTCTTTACCAAATCGAAAGAACTTCTGGTGTGCAGCTTGGTATTGACATAGTGACCGCAGTCATGCAAAATTGCTGCAAGTTCCAGAATAATCCGGTGCTGATTCGAAAGGCCGTGAATCGCTTTGGTTTTATCAAAGATTTTCAGAGCAAAACGGCGCACTGTATCAGAATGGCTTTTGGGGCAGCCATATTTAGCGGCTACTGCTTCGGCACAGGCAATCGCGCTTCCGCAGATATGCTGGCGATAAGCATCCACGCTCTTCGGTACAAGCATATGGCGCATAATTCCGTCCCACAGATCCACCATAGGCAACAGAATATATTCTGCACCGGAGAAACGCAGAAGCCGGCTGTAAATCGCCAATGCGGAATACAGAATGTCCCCTTCTTCTTCTGAAATCTCGTATCGGAAGCTGATTTTCTCGGGAGAAAGCGGGCTGACCGTTTCGTATAGTGAACGAACCTGAGCAGTATGCAGGGTATAGCAGCCGCTTTCGGGCTGTACACCAAGCACTCTTGCAATCAGGTTGATATCGCTGCCTGTAAACACCAGCCGTGAAATTTTGATTCCATGCAATGATTTGTCGATTCTCTCCATCACTGCATCGAGATATTCCTCTATCACCACGTGGTAGTTTTCGGGTTCGTCACCGGCTGTATACAGTACGTCACGAAGCTTTAGAGAACCAATCGGAATACTCTGGGAATATACTACATTCGTGCCGTCATAAACAGCAATTCCGATGCTGCCCGTACCAATATATGTGAGCAGGGCATTTCCCTCTTTTTCATCCTCCTTCTGGTGAAGAAAACGAATCATTTCGGAGTAAATCAGGGTTTTTTCCTGATCATCTTCCAGCACCTGCACCGTCATATCATTTTGAATTTTCAGCAGGTCAACCACATAAGCGCGGTTCTGTGCTTCTCTCAGAGCAGTTGTTGCCACCACTCGAACCTGATCGACACCGTATCCCTCCAACAGTTCGGAATACCCCTGCAAAGCTTTGGACAATTCCCGAAGACTTTCAAAGCTGATTTTTCCTTCGTGGAATACCTCATGTCCCAAATGCAGAGGGTATTCCAGCCGGTCGATATCTGCGATTTCGCCTTTTTTGAATTGCGCAACCCGCATTTTCAGCGTATGGGAGCCTATATCGATAACGGCGCCGCTTTTGCTGCTTTTTTTCTTATTCATGAATCGATTCAATTCCTTTCCGGTGCGCTGCCTGTTTGCAATACTGCTGCAACCGGCAACACCAAAGTTCACTGTGAAAATTATAGCATAAAATCGACCCATGATGCAATTTTTCTGGGAAAAAGTATAGAAGAAATTTAGGTAAAATTTTGATTTTGTTTTTGTAAGGAAACATGCAAAAAGCGCACAGATTTGTATCTGTGCGCTTTTTGCAGTAAATGATAACTTTTAAAAATCTTCGTCGAGAATTTCATCGTCAAACTCTTCTTCGCCTTCATCGCCCGAATCCATCAATTCATTGATTCGAACACGGCGTCTCATCTTCATTTCTTCCACCTGTTCATGAATCATTTCCTTGACGTCGTCGCTGTTTTTGATGTTGCGAAGCTCCAGAATCGGGGTGCTTTGGTCGGAAGAATTGACAATCACGCTTCCCACACCAAAAATGCGCTGTCCCAGCGAACGTTTCAGGCTGATGTCCCGTACACGATACAACAAAATTTCTTCCTGTACCAGATTAAACAACCCTTTTTTCAAAAACAAACGGTCTTCCGACATGGAATATCTTGTGAATGTAATGGGCATACCCAAAAAACGCTTGCGGTCTTTCCAAATCATCGCCGGCATTTCTCTCACTCCTTTATCTGGCTGATTCCTCTCGCAATGCAGAGGAATATTCAGATTTTATTATAAAGGATTTCCCACAGAAAAGCAAATCCGGAATCATTTCTGTGGGAAAATCATTGCCCACCCGATTGCAGAAAGCTCCGCCCCAGGAAATATTCCTCTATCATATCCCATCTTTCATCACTGCCGTAACTGCCGGAAAGAAACATACGCATGGTATCTTCTGCCAGTATGTGGCGGCGGTGGATATCCATAATCTGATGGTTGACATACCGGTGCTGCATCAGTGAGTCCAGCAGGGCCGGGTCAGATACAAACAGCGGAATCTGCTGGCCGCGTCCGCCTTCTACCGAGTAGGAAGCAATGCCCAACAGCTCCAAAAGCGCAAAAATTTTCATGACAGTAGGCTGCCGGCCGTTATGGCCAGCAGGAATATAGGCCTGGTACAGACCGCTTTCATCCGGGATTGTCTGGCCAATCAGATGCATAAAATAGCTTTCGAGTGTGATATAGCCTGTGTTGAGTACTCGATAGCTTCCGGTTTCTCCATCGGGGGCTTTACGGAAGGCAATGAACTTGGTCTTGTCGCCGCCCATAGCGCCGATTTTCTGCGGTGTATCTGTCACAAACATATCCAGCAGCAGATCACTGAATTCACTGCGGCTGAAATTGC
This sequence comes from uncultured Clostridia bacterium, assembly GCA_946484175.1. Classification (GTDB taxonomy): domain Bacteria; phylum Bacillota; class Clostridia; order Oscillospirales; family Acutalibacteraceae; genus Heritagella_A. Next base: position 29,232 of record CAMLSX010000010.1, on the reverse strand, counting down.
CGCCCAGTTCTGTCATCAGGCTCTCGCGGAACTCTGCTTGTGAAAATGCCTTTTTCTGAAGCTTATAGTTACGGAACACCGCCGAAACAGCCCGAATGACACGGCGCATTTCTTCTACAGACTCTTCAAACGGGCGGTAGAAACGAACCGAGACAAAAGAACGCGGCACAAGCGGCTGGTCGCCGCCGCATTCAAACAGCTCGCCCGAGAAAAACTGGCGCTTAAATTGCAGGAAGTTCAAATCCTGGAAGCAGCCGCGCCACAGTGCGCCCATATCTACACGGTAAATCTTACCGCTGTTGCGCACCACCGTATCGCTGGCGAAGAAGCGATTCTTGGAGCGGATTACCAGACGTGTTTCATCCGGCTGATAAGTGACATATTCCCCATATTTGGCAAGGAACTTTTTCTCTGCCTGCTCAGGGACATTGACATAATTGATGCCCTCCTGGGAATCTGCTGCCAGCATACGTACAACCGGGAACCCATAGGTCTTTTCAAGATCGCTGCCAAGCAGAAGCAGGCCATTCTTTACTTTATTTTGCAGGCTGTCATCATCGCCGGGGAACAGATAGGAAAACTCATCGGGCGAAACATAAACCAGATGCTTTTCGCTGCGGTGCAAAGCCTCTGTCACCTTGCGCAGAAGCTCATTCATCTGGAACTGCCGCAGCTCAGAAAGGCGGTACAGTGTTGACATATAACGGATATCGGAGGGGGCAAATGCTGTGGCAGCTTTACCGTGAATCTCCGGACGGCGCGCAGCACGGCCGATTTCCTGCACATAATCGGCCAAATTACCGGTGGGGGCAAAATGGCAAACCGTCTGGATATCTGCAATATCCACACCCATACCGAAAGCTTTGGTGCTCAGCATCACATCACAATCGTTTTTCTGAAAGGCCAGCTGAGAAAAATTGCGCTCGAGTGCCTTCATGCGGCTGTGGAATTTGCGCACACGGCGGCGTGTCTCCGATTCCAGCCGGGTATAGACTTCGTCCACCTGAGAAGTATACGGAAAATAAAACAGCGTCTTTTGTCCGCCGCGTACAAATTCACGCGTCATGTCGGCGGCAGTCTGAATCTTAAATTTATCCACACCGGAAGCCGGCACTTCCAGCTGGCGGATATCAAATTCGATATTATCGCGGCGCACGCGTCCCAGATACAAAATCGGGTGTTCAACGCCCAGACTCTCAATCGTTTCGTTTACCACGTCCTCTTCACCGCCATAAACAGCGGTAGCCGTCAGGCAGAGCACTGGGAACTTTCTTCCTTCACGGGCCAGAAGGCGCAGATATTCACCCAGATACCAGTAGTCCGCACGGAAATCTTTACCCCAGGAAGTAACAGTATGCGCTTCATCCACCACAAAAAGGCCCAGCGGACGGTCGCCGATAAATACGCTTATATCAGCGGAGATGAGCAATTCGGGAGAAAGGTAGACAATGGATTTTTCCCCTTCATGAATCTGGCGGATGCGCTCTTCCCGCTCCTCATAAGTAATATCAGAATGCAGGCAGGTGGCACAGGTAACACCCTGCTTTTTTTCCAGCTGCGCTACCTGGTCCTTCATCAGTGCTTTCAAAGGCGTAACCACAATTGTGACTGCGTGCAGTTTTTCGGCCAGATACAATGCAGGCAGCTGGAACAGCACCGACTTACCGGCACCAGTGGGGGCTGTCACGAACACATTGCGGAAGGCTTTGCCAGAAGCGGCACGTTCGCACTGTGCAGCAATACAGGCAATAATCTCGCCCTGCGAAAGCTGCATGGTATCCCGATTCTCGCGGGGAGAGCTGTAAAATTGCAGCGGGCGGAACTGTGCGTCTTTTCCCCAGTATTTTTGCAGCAGCGGCAGGAAGGGGCGGCTGTCAAAATGCTCTTCCCCTTTGCCGTATACAATCTGATAGGAGACTCCCATTTCGGTCAACATATAGAAAAATGCCTGCAATTCCGGGCGATGCAAATCTTCTGACGTATCCAGCCGGTATTTTCCTTCTCCGGAAATACGCCCTTCCTGTACGGCCAGGCAGTGCGCTAAAAATGCGTTCCCCGCTGTTTCAATCTCCGGGGCGCTGCTATCCTGCGGCTGAGGCTTCCAGCCCTCCTGCTGATAAAAGCCCTCTACGGGATACCCGGCATCGGTATGGCAGTTGCGCAGAGAAACCATCCAGCATCCCTTCTGCACTTCCTGCACATCTCCATAAAAAGCAAACAGCACTTCATCTTCTTCGCAGGGGGTGCCTTTTTGCAGTCCGGCAGAAAAAGAAGCTGCCCGCTCTGGTGAAAGAATCCAGGGCTTCTGGTTCGGGAACAGGTCGTTGTCGATAATACGTACCTGGCGTCCCTCAGGCATTTTTTCCGGCGTGACTGCCAGCAGCTGCTCATAAATCATCACTGCTGCGCCCGTTTTTCCGCTCAAAGCTGCGGCAAACTTTTCTCCGCTGGCAGCAGTTTTTTCTGCGTCCAGCCATCCTTCCTCTGTCAAGATTTCTTCCGGCGCACAAATCGATTCCGGCTGCGCCAGAATTTCGCGCACACACACAGATGGGAATCCGCGGAACACCAATATGCTTCCCGGTTCTGCTGTCGTGCACAATTCCTTTACTTTTTCAATCCCTCTGTTCAATTCTCTCGGCCTCCTGTTCAGTCAGTCTCTTTCAGTCAAACTCTTTCTTTTCCTTATTATACCATACCATCGCAGTCTTTTTCCAACCAAAAAATCAGACGAATTGAGCAGAAAAACTGGTGGTCACGCGACAACATGCACTTTTTGAAAGCCAGTTCATAAAATTTCAGAATAAAAAAACCTGCATCCTTCTCTGTCTTCAATTTGTTCCAAACTGTTGGATAGAACACCCCTGTGTATGCGCATAATTTTGTTTACTCATAGCAATACCCCCTGTTGTAGTTTTATTTGATATGCTCCCCCAGCTTTAACAGTGTTTTTTGTTTACTGTCTTTATGAGAGGAGAATATCGCATTTTCTACATCAGGGGGTATTTTGTCTATTGCCCGTTTTTGCTGGTCCGGCTTAGAACAAAACCAGGGATTACTATTTTTATTTTTTAGGGCCGCTGAAAGAAATCTGCTTTTCTTCTCCAGCCAGCAACCGCTTGATATTGGCACGGTGCAGAACAACCACTGTCAGGCCAATGAGCAGTGACAACACCGTGGAAATTACTACATAGGTCACATTGGCCTTGCTCACCATAGAGAGAAACTGCATTTTATAATCAAAGAAGAACGTGATGAGGAAAGTAGCAAACGGATAGACGCAAGCAGCCAACACAGAGCCCAACGATACAATCTTTTTAAGCGCAAATGTGATGGCAAACGTCAAAAACACAATGATGAATACACGCCAGTCAATCAGCGCCATCATGGCAGCGCTGGTGACAACGCCTTTACCGCCGCGGAAGCCAAAATACACGGGGAATACATGCCCCAGCAGACAAGCAAAGCCCGCTATGTAGGCGCCATACTGCACGGCCGTATCGCCAATGCCGACCTGTGCGGCCACATAGCCGAAAATCAGCTTGCCAATAATGACAGCCACCACACATTTTAGAAAGTCCAGCAGAAAAGTCAGGGCTGCTGCCTTTTTCCCCACAGAACGCAGCACATTCGTGGCGCCTGCGTTGCCGCTTCCATAAGAACGGATATCTTCATGATTTTTGAAGATACGGGTGAGGATGATGGAGAAGCTCAGGCTTCCCAACAGGTACGCGATGATCGCTGTGCCGATTCCCGGCAGGATGAAGTCTGCAAAATGACTGAAATCCATAGTCGATCTCTCCTTCATAAAATATTATAATAGCGTGGCTGCTGAGGGTTACCAGTTTTGCAGAGGACGCATCTGTATGTGCATCTGTGTTCAAAATCCAAATCGTTTTTACTGCTGCTTTCGCCGCAAGGCATATTCCTGTTAGTCTTTATCGCCCCGCTCACGAATAATGAACCGGATGGGAGTACCCTCCATTCCAAAAGTTTCGCGAATCCGGTTTTCCAGATAGCGCTGATAGGAGAAGTGGAACAGCTCTGCTGAGTTTACAAAGCAAACAAATGTCGGCGGACGGGTAGAAGCCTGGGTCATGTAGTAAATCTTCAACCGCTTGCCTTTATCCGTCGGCGGCTGTACTCTCGCCACAGCCTGTGCCAACACATCGTTAATCATGCCGGTGGCAATGCGCATGGAGTTGCTGCTAGCCACATGCTTAATCAGCTCAAACAACCGGTCAATGCGCTGTCCGGTCTTCGCTGAAATAAACACAAACGGCGCATAGGACATAAAGGAAAAGTCCTTCTCAAGCTTTTTGCGGAACTCGGACATGGTGTTCTGGTCTTTTTCAATGGCATCCCATTTGTTCACCACGATCACACAGCCTTTACCCGCTTCGTGAGCCAGACCCGCTACCTTGGAATCCTGGTCGGTAAAACCAACTTCGGCATCAATGAGAATTGCGCAGACATCGGCACGTTCAATGGCCATCTGAGCGCGCAGGTTGCTGTACTTTTCAATGGCGTCTTCCACCTTGTTTTTGCGGCGAAGACCGGCGGTATCAATCAGCATGAACTTGCCAAACTCGTTTTCGATTTCGGTATCAATGGCATCGCGGGTGGTACCGGCAATATCGGAAACGATACAGCGGTTTTCACCGGAAATGCGGTTCACCAGCGAAGATTTTCCCACATTGGGCTTGCCGATAATAGCCACGCGAATGGTCTCGCCGTCCTCGTCCTCTTCTTCCTCGGGAGGAAGCTGGTCTACCACTGCGTCCAGCAAATCACCGGTACCGTGGCCATGGACGGAAGAAACCTGAATGGGGTCACCCAGTCCCAGATTATAAAATTCGTAAAAATCTGCCGGAGGCTCACCAACAGAGTCGCATTTATTCACGCAGACGATTACCGGGCGGCCGCTCTTCAACAGCATAGCGGCAATATCGGAATCAGTGGCAACCAAACCAGTGCGTACATCTGTTACCAGAATAATCACATCAGCGGCATCAATAGCCAGCTGTGCCTGCATACGCATCTGAGACAAAATGATGTCGGAAGAATCGGGTTCAATACCGCCGGTATCCACCAGCGAGAATTTGCGGTTTTTCCACTCACATTCCCCGTAAATCCGATCGCGGGTCACGCCGGGGGTATCGTCCACGATGGACAGGCGCTGACCGATGAGTTTATTAAACAAGGTAGATTTGCCCACGTTCGGGCGGCCGACAACGGCGACTACCGGTTTTGACATCAGGTATCCCTCCCTGTAATAGCGTCCAGCAGGTGCTGGCCTTCGTTAATGACCGGAATAACCGGCACACCCAGTTTTTCTGAAAGTTCGCTGACCGACATATCGTCCAGGAACACGTCCTCCTGCTGGCGCAGGGTGACACAGGGGATAAGCACGGCATCTCCCAGGTCGCGGCCTTTTAGCTGGGTAAACAGATCCTGTCCGGTGAGAAGGCCGGAAACGTTCACCGTTCCGCCAAAGAAGTCATTGTGAACAGGAACCACATTACACTCTATAGTATCGCATTTTGCACGAAGTTCGTCAAGCATTCTATTGAGAAATGCATAAGCCCCCTCGCCTGTTGCTATGGTAACGCGGCGCATTTTTTCGGGGGAAACAAAATCCTCCAATGCAAAACGAAATTCCTCCTGCAAGCTGGCGAGCAGACCCACGCCGTTTTCCAGCTGAGCGAAGTCCTCATAAAATTCCGGCTCGGGGATTTCCCTTTCAGCCAGCAAATAGAATTCGTCAGAAGCGTATACGGTACGCGCGCCGCGCTCTGCCTGGAATTTATCGCCGAAGGCTTCAATCTGGCGCAGGGTGGCTTCTGCGGTTTCTTTTGTATAAGTGGTCAACGGGTACAGACCCTCGCGATAACGGGTCACTCCCACGGGTACACAGGCAATACTCTGGACATTTTCCCCCAGAGCGTACAAATCATGCAAAGTGCGCTCCAGCTCAGGGCCATCGTTAATGCCTGGGCAGAGAACCAGCTGACCATTGATGTGGATTCCCGCATCGGCAAAGCGCTTTAAAAGCCCCAGTGCTTTTCCGGCAAAGCGATTGCCCATCATCTTGCACCGCAGTTCAGGATTGGTGGTATGAATGGACACATTGATGGGGCTGATATGCATTTTGATAATCCGTTCAACCTCGTGTTCGCTGAGATTGGTCAGCGTAATATAATTGCCGAAGAGGAACGACAGGCGCGAATCGTCGTCCTTAAAATACAGGCTTTCGCGCATCCCTTTGGGAAGCTGGTCGATAAAGCAGAAAATGCACTTATTCCGACAGGAATGCTGTTTATCCATCAGATAGGTTTCGAATTCCAGCCCCAGAGATTCGTACTGCCCTTTGCGGATGAATACCGAACGCTCTTCCCCCTGCTGATTCTGTACAGTTACAGTCAGGCGGGAATCGGCCTCATAAAAGCGGTAATCCAGCACATCCATGATGGAATTTCCGTTAATAGACAGCAGCTTTTCCCCTGCGCGGATACCGGCCACATCCGCGGGGCCTTTAGGTTGTACCTGCTGGATGATGACTGCCATAATCTCGCTCCTCTCTTTTGGTTAAAATCGTGAAAATATCACAGTGAGATATTTTTCAAGGGGCTTCTTCCCCTTTATACAAAAAAATAGAGAAGGATCGCTCCTTCTCTATCCCTCCGCGAAAGGTGCTGATTAAGCCTCTTTCTTCAGAACATCCCGTCCATTGTAGAATCCGCAGTTGCCGCAGACTCTGTGAGGCATCATGTACTCCCCGCACTTGGGGCACTTTGCCAGAGCCGGGGCGCTCAGCTTCCAAACATTGGAACGTCTCTTGTTCTGTCTTGCGCTGGACACTTTTCTCTTGGGTACCGCCATCGTTCAGCACCTCCTTATATGAATTCACTATTGTATCAGTTGTTGAAGAACCTCCAGACGAGGATCTATCCGACGTTTATCGCAGTCACATTCGCCCAGATTCAGATTCTGGCCGCATTGGCTGCACAATCCCTTGCAATCCGGTTTGCACAGGAATTTTGTGGGAAGTTCCAACAAGATATCTGCCCGCAGGAGCTCGTCCACATCGATCTTTTCATCTTCTACCAGAATGTAGTCGTCGTTATCCTCCTGATTCAGCGTACGCACCAGCATGTGAGAAAAACGATACCGATATTCCCGGCGAATCATCTCTGTGCAGCGGTCACAGGGGATTTCAAACGTGAAGGAAACTTCTGCTTCCATCTGCGCCTCACCCGCAAAACTTTTCACCGTTCCGGAGTAGGTGATGGGCGTTACAAACGGGTAATTGCCACCGATTTCCGTATCCGAAAGATCAAAGGTTCCGGAAAAGGGAAGCTCTTTTATTTCTTCTACGAATACCTTTCTTAAATCCAGCAGCATTGGGCACAACTCCAAAAAAGCATTTGATGAAAAACATCAGGAATTATTATAATAGAAGCGTTACCATTTGTCAATAAAAAAATACATGATTTTGTGGAGGCCGGCTCGAGTTTGTCAAGAAGTTCCGGTTCTGGAAGCAAAAAAGGGAATTTTTCCGGCGAACTGTTCGATGAACTTTTGCTGAGATAGCCATTACAACTATCTATTTCCTGAAAACCCGGTTTTATAAAAACAGCTCGTTTTCCTTGCGGCCTGCACAGGCTTTTTCCAGCCGCTGTGTCAATGCAGCAAGCACACCGGCATCCAATGTACGGGCATGATGGGGACATGCCTTTATACAGCGCATACAGGCAAAGCAGCGCTTTTCATCGGTTTGCGTGGGGTCTTCTTTGGAAATCGCCCCCACCGGGCACTGCGCGGCACAAGCGCCGCAGCGGACACAGCTTTTGTTTGCTGCCGGCTTAAGGGCAGAAGCATGTGTTTCACGATATGGGTGGTTTCCCGGCACCTGCACACTCTCTGCCCCACGTCCTTCTTCCAGCACGCAGCGGATCTGGCGGCCAAAATCTTCCAATTCGGCTTCATCCTGTGCATCCGGACGGCCTGCCGCTACCTCCCGCATAATGGAGTGCTCTGCAATTGCCGCTACTGCCGTTGCACAGTGAAAACCGGCCTGCATCAGCAGATCTTTCATCTCAATCAACGTATCTTCAAAAGCACGGTTACCGTATACCGTCACCAATACGGCGGCAGCCCCATTTCCCGAAAGCTTTTGCAGCCGTTCAGCCTCCGGCCCAGGTACGCGCCCACCGTAAGAAGGCGCTGTCACAATGCAGACATCTTCTTTTTCCGGTACCGGATAGCTTTCTTCCTGCTGAGTCAAATCGACGAACACCTTTTCACAGTCCCATGCCCGGCTCAAAATCTCTGAAACCTTCCGGCTTCCCCCAGTCGGGCTGAAACAGAATTCATACAGTTTCATATGGATAACCTCCTGCCTTTGCAGTATCCTGTATTGTTTTCAAAGCAGAAGACGGCACAACCCTGCGGTGCGCCGTCCGGACTCAGTTCTTTTCGATTTCGCGAAGTGCCTGTGCCAGCTGGTCAGGGCAGGAAGTGGGCTTGAAACCGCAGCGAATTCCCTCACAGCGGGCGATCACATCATCAACTTTCATCCCCTTTACCAGTGCGCTGATACCCTTGGTGTTGCCGTTGCATCCGCCGACAAATTTCACTTCATTGATAACACCGTTTTCCACATCCAGAACAATCTGGGAAGAACAGGTTCCTTTGGTCTTATACGTATACTGCATTCTTTTCGTCCTCCAATTCTTTTTCAGCCGGATTGTCCAAACAGTTCTGCAATCTGACATTCTTTATATTATATATCAGCTTTCGACAAAACGCAAAGGTTTTCTCACAGTCTTTCCGCCAGACGCTCCCAATGCTCTTTTGGTGTAGTGGAATACCCCAGCGGCAAACATCTTTTCGTATTTCCTCCGTGAAAATCGGTTCCGCCAGTCATGAGCAGTCCATATTTTTCCGCTGTTTCTATAAAAACGGGAATTTCTTCTTCTGGATTGCGGGGATGCCACACCTCGACGCCGTCAATCTCGCCGGAAGCGGCCAGCTCCTGCAAAAGCGCCTGGCTGCCATACTCGCTGGGATGTGCCAGTACGGGAATTCCTCCAGAAGCGCGCACTACTTTCAGGGCTTCATGGACGTCGGGATAGGTGACAGGACTGTAGGCCAGCCCTTTTTTGGAATCAAAAAGCTCCCGGAACAGGGGGCCGTACATGATATCAGTATACCCTGCGCTCATCAGTGCCAACATAATATGCTGTTTGAACAGCGCCGGAGAGTACTGCGCCCAACGCTCCACCATCTCGACAGGGATGGGATAATACTTCTGGGTTTTCTCCAGCATAATTTGACCTGCTGCCTGACGGCTGCGGCAAATTTCTTCACAAAGGGCAGAAACCGGCTCCGGGTTTTGGATACCATATACGAGGATATGCGCTTTACGGCAGGTTTTGGGGTCGCGGGTAGAAAGCTCTACACCGGGAACCACCCGCACTCCGAGAGATTCTCCCAGCGCGATCAATTCCGGTGTACCGGAAAGGGTATCATGGTCGGTAATAGCCACCACCGGAAGCTTCCGGGCGGCAGCCAGCCGTACCAGCTCTTCGGGCAAAACAGCGCCGTCTGAACGCATGGTGTGGCAATGAAGGTCTGCGTACATGAACCAATATCTCCTTTCCCCCGCTCACTTTGCGAGGTGTTATTTTTTCAAAAGCTTTTCAGCCGTAAACAATCCACTGGCCATGCGGAACAGGAAGGCATCGAGAAGAATCACCACTGCTGCAACCACCAGCAGTACCACTGCCCCCAGCACAAACAAACCGGTAAACTGTCCGATAAACAGCAAAATAATAGGCAGGACTACATAACCAGAAGTCTGCATGGCTTCCATATAGCTCTTGGAACGGCCAGAAACCAGTACCATGAATACCACGCCAAAAACCGTGAGCGCCGGGGCCAGCAAAACGACCAGCACTACCCAGCTCCAATCAAACCAGAAAGGCATCTCCAAAATTACATTCCCCACAAGTGCCGTAATCGCAAACAATACCAGTGAAATGCCCGTCACCAGCAGCGAAAGACGCACGCACATTTCCACCTTGGCGCGAAAAATCTGGCGCACAGTCATCGGCGTAAGCAGCAGAGTTTCGATGGTGCCGCGCTCTTTCTCTCCGACAAATGAGCTGGATGCCGTGACAGTGGAGCTCATCAGCGGAATCATGAGGAAAAACATGGGTGCCATCATGGTGGTCATGGTATAAAACATCATTTGTCTCTCGTTCAGGTTCTGTGCTTTTTCCGGCAGAAGCGCGAGAATTTCATCCATACCATTCATCTGTTCCATCGGGGCAAAATAGGCGACCAGCAAAAACATTACCGGCATGACAACCATCAGGATAGCTGGCAGCGCCAGCAGCGTGTTGCGCAGCATGGGTGTTTTCCAAACCTCAGCGAAATCTTTCCGCATCAGGGCTTTTTGCCCAGTTGTCATCTGCATGTTAATTTTCACCTTTTCCGCCTCCTTCTTCCCCTGCGGTTTCTACTGTTTGCAGGAACCGGAAATAGACCTCTTCCAGCTCGGGATGGAACAAACGAGCTTCGTAAATATCCAGATTCTGTTGCACCAAAGCGCGCAGAATTTCAGGCATTTCTTCTTCCGAATTGACAGCCAAGCGCCACCAACCGTCTTTCTGCTCAAATCCGCCTTCTGGATGTACACCATCTTTCAGACGGAAGCCTGCCCAGATGCGGCATCCAGCCTGCTTCCAAAGCTCTTCAAACCCGCCGCAGGCCAGCAGCGTCCCTTTATCGATCAGTCCATACAGCGTACAGATATCCTGTGCATACCGCAGCTGATGCGTGCACAAAAACACAGTGGTACCCTCCTGTTTTGCCAGGTCAGTAATCAGGTTATTGACCATCTGTGCGGACTCCGGATCCAAACCGCTTGTTGGTTCATCCAGAAACAGCACACGGGGACGGTGCACCAATGCCCTTGCCAAAGAAAGCCGCTGCATCATACCTGTAGAATAAGCAGAAGCTTTTCGGTCGCGTGCTTCCCAGAGATCCAGCCAGCGCAGCAGTTCTCCCGCACGCTGCCGGGCATCTCCCCGGCTCATACCCGCAGTTTCTCCAAAGAAACACAGGTTCTCAAGACCGGTAAGCTGGCCGTACATCCGTGCCGTTTCGGTCATCACACCCGAGACAGCATGCACCTTTTCCGGTTCTTTTTCAGGGTGGAATCCCATCACAGAACACTCACCGCCTGTTGGGGTCAGAAGGCCGTTAAAAAGCTTGACTGCGGTAGTTTTTCCGGCGCCATTTGGCCCCAAAAAGCCACATACACCGCCTTCTGGCACTTCCAATGTCAGGCTCTTCAGCGCCAGCGTTTTGTCGTAGGATTTGGTTAGCCCCTTTGCTTCAATTGCTGCCATGGTTCACACTCCTTTTTTCGCGAACTTTTCAAACTGTTTCGCAATTGTGTGATTGTATTACTGAATTAGTGCAATCATATATCTATTTTTGCTCTTTGTCAAGTACTCTTCTCAGTTTTACAAAAAAGAGGAAAAAAGAATCATGCCGCAGCTTGTAAGCCGCGGCATGAAAGAATGGAACCGCTGGAATCAGCGCTGCTCCATATTGATTTTGCTGAAATCGTGCTGTTTGAAGTTTTCCACAATTCCGCGGTTGTCAGCCTCAGACAGCAGCTTGGTGCGGTTTTTCTTCAAACGCAGTGCAGTCTCTACACCGCCAGGGCCAGAGACACAGCCGCCTTCGCAAGCCATACCTTCAATCATATCGTCCTTAAAGCGTCCTGCATTCAGGAGCATAAGAGCCTTCTTACACTCGGCAGCACCATTGCATTTCACACAACTGAACGGGAGTTCAATACCCTCTTCATCCAGAACCTGTGCTACAGCTGCACTTACACCGCCGCTGACAGCAAAGTTTTTACCTGCAAGGCTGCCGTCCTGCTCATTGTCTGCCATATCAGCAGGGTTAATGCCCTGGGCATCAAACATGGCAATCAATTCTTCGAACGTAATCACATAGTCAGCTGTATCCTGCACCTTCTGGGCTTCCAGCTTCTTGGCGATGCACGGCCCGATAAAAACAACCTTGATATCCGGGTTTTCTGCCTTGAGATAGCGGACAGTCATCGTCATGGGGGAAGCTGTTTTGGAGATATAGGGAATCACTTTGGGGAAGTGCTTCTCAATCATATCCACAAATGCAGGGCAGCAGGAGGTGGTGAGCTTGGTGTGGTTTTCTACAGCTTCTACCAGCTCATGTGCCTCGTGATAAGAAGTGGCGTCTGCGCCTAGAGAAACTTCTACGGCATCGGTGAAGCCCAGCTTTTTCAGGGCTGCCTTGAGCATACCAACATTTGCAGCGCCAAAATGGCCTTCAATTGCCGGAGCAAACACTGCATAAACCGGTGTATCGCTCTTAATCAGGTCAATAACGTTTACAATGTAGGAACGGTCGGTAATTGCACCGAAGGGGCAGTTCTTGGTACATGCACCACAGCTGATGCATTTGGAATAGTCAATGGCGGCCTGCTTGTTCTCGTCCATGATGATGGCATCTACCGGGCAGGCACGCAGGCAGGGACGCATGGTGTCGGAAATTGCATGGTAAGGGCAAGCTTCTGCGCAGCGGCCGCACTCACGGCATTTATTGGGGTCAATATATGCGCCGCGTCCGGTAACGGAAATGGCGCCAAAGGGACAGGCAGCCTGGCACTTTTTGGCCAGACAGCGCTGGCAGTTATCGGTCACGGTAAAGCGGCTGATGGGGCAGCCCTCGCAAGCGGCGGGAAGCACGCCGACAATGCCGTTTTCGGTCTGATGCGGCAGGGTGATACCTCTGGCTGCGGTCATACGCTCGCGGATGATTTCGCGCTCGCGGTAAATACAGCAGCGGAACTCCGGCAGAGGGCCGGGAATCACATCATAGGGAATCTGGTCGAGATTTTCCTCCAGCGTCCCCTTAAACTCGTTTTCGGCGACGATTTTCAATACCCGATACTTTAACTGTTTCGCGTCGTTATCGTACTGCATACTCTGATCCTTTCTCTAAACAAAATCTGCCGGAAATTTTGAATTCTATTCATCCGGCTTGATAAAGGGGAGGGCGTGCACTCGCACCTCCCCTGACTTTGATCTCAATAATACAGCCGTTCTACGGTTTTACCCATCTTCTCCAACAAACCGCAAAGTTCATCGAGCAGCTTCATCTTGATGCTCAAGTCAGCCGGCAAGCCGGGGTTCTGATGGGCAGGGTTAATGGCTTTACCTACAAACAGGCGCAGATGCGTACAGTTTTCCAGCAGCATCTTGGCAATCATGGCAGCACCGTTCTGTTCATCCAGCTTGTGGAAGTAGAAGGGGTCAGTTTCATGCCCCACATAATCTTTCAGCAGCTGTACTGTACGGCTCAGGGTCAGCACGCCCTCGGTTACCAGATCGATACCCGTAATCTTGCCTACCGGCGGCAAGCTGGGGTCTGTATAATTCAAAGAAGTTTCAATCTTACGGTTCAGTACACGGGCCACAATATTGGCACTGGTACCGCCGCAGACAATATGTTTTCCGGGAGAGGTGATGTAATCATGTACAATCTTCGGGTCGTCCTCTTTATTAACAGGCGGACCGGAAAGCATGTTTACCACACTCTTGGGTGTAATACGGATCACTAGGTCAGTGGAGTCGTCTCCGGGATGATCCAGATACAATTCACTCACTGCCTGTGACAGGGATGCCGCCAGACGAGGAGCGGATTTTTCCTTTAACGTTGCCTTTGCCAGCCACGAGGAAACATTATCCCAGTTCCATCCGAAATTCAGCGCCTGGCCGACACCAGCATAAATAATGCCATCGCTCACCAGCGCCAGCACATCGCCGGGGCGCACAGTAAAGCGGCATTCGGAAATGTTTTTGCCGGCGATCTGACGGAATTCCGGCTCAAGCTCCTGCACTTCCCCATTGCGGATAAAGATACAGGGCGGATTATCAAATTCTACCAGATATGCATCGCCGTTGTCACTGATTTGCAGAATGCTGAACGTAGAATAAGCCAGCTTGCGCACGTTGCATACAGGAAGTGTATTTACAATCGTTTCCACTGCCTCTTCAACGGTTGCGCCTTCGTCCAGCATGGTAGAAATAATACTGCTGGTAAGAGTTGACAAAATATTGGCTTTGACACCGCTGCCCAAACCATCGGCAAGTACTGCGATGGTGGAGTTTTCTGTACGGGAAATCATCACTTTATCTCCGCACAGTTCTTCTCCATATTTATTCAGGCTCCGGTATGCTGCATCTACATGCATTTTCATGGTTGGGAATCACACCTTTCCAAATATTTCAATACCTTTGCCTGACTTATTTTTCGTTGAAAACAATCATATCCTTCAGCTTGGTCAGCGTAACCTTGGTTTCGGCCGTGGTTTCACCCAGCAAGCTGGCGATCTGCTGCGCAGCTACCATTTGCTTGTCAATGACCTTCTGTGCCATTTCCATGGTTTCCACACGCAGACGATAGGTGTTTTCCTGAGCAGCAACTTCCTTCGTAATATCGCGGAAGATACCCATGACCAGCTTTTCCTTGCCGATATAGATGAGGTTCTGCATGGTAGTCACGCCGTACTGCGGGTATTCCACTTTCTTATCGATGATGGATTCGCAGGTTTCAAACACATACTGGAAGTCGGAAGAATCGATAATCTCATACAGGCACTTCTCCAATGCCTCATGACGGGTAATACCGAATGTTCTCTCAGCTGCACGGTTGAATTCCACGATATTCATTTCTTCGTCCACAATAATGGTGACGTTGGGGGTCTCACTCAGCACATAGTTGGAGAGGGATTCGGCGCGCTCCTTCATATACGGCACGCACATGGCCAGCTCTGCTTTGTTCTGATAAACAGCAATTGCCTTTTCACGGCAGGTAGCATAACCACAGGAACCGCAGTTCAGCTCGTCTTCAGGGCTGGTTTTGCCGATCTTGGCCAGAATAGCACGGATAGTCTCTTCATCCGGGATATCTTCCTTGACGGAACGATCCACAAATGTCATTCCCATGGGAATGGATTCATTTAATGTGGGATACGACTCATCTTCATGGGCATATTCTTCGATGCTCAGGCGCATAGCAAAGCGGGAAACCGTATCTTTCACAGTAACCGGCCCATTGATGCAGGCATCTTTGCACATATTCACTTCGATAAAGCAGTGGCTGAGCTCACCACGCTCCAGCGAACGGCACAGAGAGAGGCAGTCCTCGTGACCGCTGACGCTGACCATCTTCCAGTCACCGGTATCGCCCTTGGCTTTCAGAGAAGCGATAATGCCCTCGGTAACAGGGTACATGCGCAGAATCTTGGAGCTGGAATTGAGGAAAGAGGCCGGCTGTGCATGGGCAATCTCTTCCGGACATTCGCGGAACCAGCGCGCAATATCTTCAAAAGTCAGAACGGCATCGACATCATTATTATGCCGGATATCGGCAGCTTCGTCCTTTTTTGCCACACAGGGGCCGGCAAAAACAACCTTGACCTGCCGGCCAAAACTCTGCTTGAGCAAGCGGGCATGGGCAATCATAGGAGAAATCACGGGAGCCATCTGGTCGATCAGAGAAGGATAATAACATTCCACCAGCCGGTTAAAAGAGGGGCAGCAGGTGGTAATGATATTTTTCATCTTATTTTCCTGCATCAGCTTGTGATATTCTGCCGTGACATAAGCTGCGCCTTCTGAGGTCTCAGAAACCCCATAGAACCCCAGCGCTTTGAGCGCACCTACAAACACCTGCGGATTTGCAAAATCGAAAGATGCGAAGAAAGAAGGCGCCAGAGACAGGATAACCTTCTCTCCTCTGCGGATGAATTCTTTGACCAGGTCAAGGTCGCTGGAAATGGTTTTCGCTCCCTGGGGACATACATTTAAACAGGTTCCGCACAGGATGCAGGTCTTTTCCATAATCGTGGCCTGCTCATTTTCCACCTTAATGGATTTGACCGGACATGACTTGACGCACTTGTAACAGTTTTTGCAGTTTGCTTTTTTAAGGCCCAATATACTCATGGTTACCACCCATCCCGCCATTCGGCGTATTTTTTGTTGTTTTCTGAAATATCTGCCAGCCGGCGCCGGTTATTTCTTTTCCTGCTCCTCCAAGCGCTTGAGCACCTCAAAGGTAAAGAAAGAATCGGCTTCTGAAGGGGTAATTTTAAAGTGCTTACCGTCCACGTCTACGCACACACCATTGCTGGTGCATTCCCCCATACAGAACGAACCTTTCAGCGTTACTTTGTCTTCCAGATGATGATAGCTGACGAGTCTTTCCAGAATACGGATGATATCCTGAGACCCTTTCAGATGGCAGGAACTGCCGATGCAAATTGTAATGTCCATTTTGTAATACAACCCTTTCCTTGCATAGAATGTTGCTGTATGTATTTGAATACCAGCGGGTCAAGGCAGCCCACGCCGGTAAAAAAACCGCCGAAGCGGCTGTTTTCAAAGCTCCATAACAACCCGTAAAATGCTCTTCCTGCCTCTACATCACAGGAAGATGTCGGAGGTTGTTTAATTTTGTATGAAATTTACACCGTACTGCGAATTCTGTATGAAGTCATTATATCATATCGAGAAAACTATGACAAGGGATGACATAAAAAATGCTCTTTGTTCCTTTTATTGATATTTTGGGCCGCGGAGCAAAAAACATCAAAAGCTGTACAGAATTTCAGGCAAGCTTTCAAATTGCGTCTTGCATATGTATTTTTGTTGCATTATAATAGAGATATTAGGGGTATTACGCAAATACCCTTTCGCAGCAGCGGGTATCTTTCGTAAACGGCCCGCAGAAACTCTCATAACAAGAGGTGATTGAGTATGAGCGAGGAATTTAAACACTCCTTTAAAAATCCCAACCACGAAAGCCTCGGACTTTCTGTTTATAATTGTGGCACACAGAAATGTTTTCCAAATTATACCTGGGGTCCTGCAGTGCGCGACCATTACCTGATTCACTATATTGTTTCAGGCAAAGGAGTTTTTCAGGACGGGAACAACCAATATCTTCTCCAGGCAGGAGATGGCTTTCTGGTGCTGCCTTCACGGCTGGTAACGTATTCGGCTGATGAGGAAGATCCCTGGGAATATTGCTGGGTGGGTTTTAACGGAGCAGACGCGCAGCGTTTTCTGAGCTTTACCGGCCTTTCGGCAGATAACCCGGTTTTTCATTATGACAAAGACACACGCCTGCAGGATCAATTGCAGGCCATTACCGAAGCGGTAGGCCCTTCCCCTTGTAATGAAGTACGCATGTCCTCTGCTCTGTTGACATTCCTCGCTACTTTGATGGAAGAGTTTGGTTCTTCCCTTCCACGCAAAAGCAGCGGCTATGAGTATGTGAAAAAATCCATCCGCTTTATCGACTTCAACTATTCTCGAGATATTGATATCGATGATATCGCTTCTCATGCCGGCATCAGCCGCAGCCATTTGTATCGGTTGTTTATGCAGTATGTTTCCATGCCGCCGAATGAATATCTGACACGTTTTCGCATCAACAAAGCGGCAGCCCTGCTGCAAAGCAGTAACCTCTCGGTAGGTGAAGCGGCATATTCGACAGGGTTTTCTGATCAGCTGTATTTTTCGCGGGTATTCAAAAAATACAAAGGGGTTCCGCCCAGCCGGTATCTCAAGCAGGGCCCTGTTGAAAAGTCTGACAGCAAAAAGGAGGGAATGCCATGACGCCTTTAGAAGCATTGGAGGAATGGGCGCGTCAGGGAGAAACAGCCGCGCCCACTCCCTGGGACCGCATGCCGGAAATCTATTTGTATATGGATCAGGTTATCACCTATATGCACAGCCAGCTTTCTCTGTTCGAACGTACCGAAGAAAATCCGCTGCTGACTTCCAGTATGATCAACAACTATGTCAAAAGCGGTGTTCTGGAACGTCCTGAAAAGAAAAAATATTCGCGCAGCCATTTAGCCATGCTGATGGTGATCTGTATGCTCAAACAGGTGCTTTCGCTTCAGGATATCTCATCGCTGATACGCCCGTCACTGGAAGCCGGCGGCGACCATCGCGATTTGTACGAGACCTATTCGCAGGCACAGACCAAAGCGCTGCAACAGGTATGCCGTCGCGTAGAAGAATGTATTCCGCAGGGAGAAGAAGCTCTGCGCCGTCTGGCTATGGAGCTGGCAGTGGAAGCTAATGCCCGCCGGGCTGCTGCTGAACGCATTTTGTGTGAGTTGGGCGCAGTGTCTGACGAACAGAAAGAACCTGCCAAACCGGAAGCAGAAAATACCGAGGAAAAACCGGAGAAAAAATGATGCCTGTACAGCGGGCAGTAAAGCTTTCCGAATTTTGAAATTTTCTGAAAAAAGTGCTTGACAATTGATTTATTTCTGATATAATAGTCGTTGTTCGGTTCAAACAGCTTGTTTGGACCGGCCGGTAATGCGGTATTGTGTAATGGTAGCACGGCAGACTCTGACTCTGTTTGTCTGGGTTCAAATCCTAGTACCGCAGCCATTTCGAGGTGTGGCTCAGTTTGGTAGAGCGCTACGTTCGGGACGTAGAAGCCGGAGGTTCAAATCCTCTCACCTCGACCAATAAAAACCCTTATCAGATTTGATAAGGGTTTTTTTGTTTTGATTTTGGAGGTGACAAAACATGCAGCGAAAATATTACGAAGCATATGAAGACCGTTATCGGCAAATACACGAACAGAATTTACAATGGTTCTGTGAAACCCCGTCACCCATTGTTTTAGAAACTATCCGTGAATTCTCTATTTTACCCCAGCATAAGATTCTGGAAATCGGCTGCGGAGAAGGACGCGATGCCTTTCCGCTGCTCCAACAGGGGTTTGATCTGCTGGCAACTGATATTTCACCGGAAGCTGTCACATTCTGCCAAAAGAAACAGCCCCAATTCGCAGAGCATTTTCAGGTTCTGGACTGTATCGCCGGAGAACTCAGCAGCACTTTTGATTTTATCTATGCAGTAGCAGTGCTTCATATGCTGGTTTTAGAGGAAGACCGGGATGCTTTTTATCGGTTCATTCGAACGCACTTGACTCCACATGGAATTGGGCTGATCTGCACCATGGGCGATGGCAGCTGTGAATATCAAAGTGACATCCGCACCGCTTATGAAGTACAAGATCGAACCCACGAGCAAACGGGAAAAACCGTTCAGGTATCCGGCACCTCCTGCCGCATGGTCAACTTTCAAACCTTCACACAGGAATTGGCACACAATGACCTTTCCATTCTTAAACAGGGCATCACCTGTGCAGAACCGGATTTTTCACAGATGATGTATGCTGTGGTACGAGCACGGTAATTCTCTCCCCTGCTTTTTCGAGTCATTTTCTGCATACTAAATCTATTCCAAAAACAAAAATCCCGCCGCTGTAACGAACTCATACAGCGGCAGGATTTATTTTTATTAAAAGCCGAGATAGAGAAAATACAATCCTAACAGCAAAATCAGGATTCCCATGACCACCTGCAAAATCCGACTCAGACGGCCATACGCTCCGGAAGAAGAAAGCTTCTGTACAAATCCAACCGAAGTTCCCGCGATGACTGCTAACGCACCATTTCCAATCGCATACAACAAAAGCAGAAAAACGCCCCATAACGGGTTACCGCTGCTGCTGACGACTGCCAACAGGACAATCAGCATAGGAGTCGAACACGGAGATGAAAAGAGTCCGCCTAACACACCTGCCAGCAGTGCACCAATCCAGCCGCGTTTTTTATTTTTGGCCACCAGATAAGTGGATGGGATAAACGTGAAGACCTCAAAGGTTTGCAGCGCCATCAAAACCATCAGCACACCCAAAAACAGGTACCACCAGCGGGAGGCCGCACCCAGTGAACCGCCAAGCAGCGCCGCCGCTGCCCCCAGTGCGGTAAATGTCACCGCTGAACCCAGCGCAAACAGCAGCGAAAGGCCAAACGCCCGCCGGGTATTACGCTGGCCAGTTCCACCTACATACCCCACCACCAGCGGGATGGTGGAAAGCGAACACGGCGTAAAGGAAGTGAGCACACCTGCCAGCAGCGCCAGCACTGGAGCCAGCCAGCCGCTGCTTTGAAAAAGCTCTGAGAGTGATTGCAGCCAAGCATCAATCATCCGCTTTCACCCCCATTTCAGCAAAAATTTCGCGCATATCCTCCGCATACAGCGGCCCCTGATGAATCGTGAACATATGCTCATTCGTATCACGGTGATAATACAAAATCAGGCCGTATTTTTCCCGCAGTTCATCGCTGGGCACAAACGGTTTTCCCTCTGCATCATAAAATGCCTGTGTTGGGATTACCTGTACCGGATAGCCGTCTGCCGCACCGGTATAGGCCCATATATCCGTATACTGGATCACAACCTTCCCCTGCATTTCTTCATACATCTGTTTTAAATCGGGTTTCATTTGCTGGCACGGGCCGCATTGCTCCGAGCCAAAGTCGAGCATAATAGGCAGGCCGTACGATTTTAGATCTTCCAAATCAAATCCGCGCACTTCAAACGGCAATGTGCCCTCTTCCCCACCTTGCCCAGAACTTTCTGAGACCGTACCCGACTGCTCTGCCACATTTGCTTCGCTAAGCTTCTTCACAACAAAAACGCCCACTATCAGTACCGCTACTATTGCGAGTATCAGTCCATTTCTCAAATTTTTCTTCACGGAAGCACCGTCCCTTTCCAAAACATTTAAGTAAGGCAACACAAACCTTCTATAAGCAAGAGTATATCGGGTTTGTGGGACTCTTGTCAACAGAGAATTTGACACGCAGGTAAATTTCATTCTTTTCCCTTTGTATATATTGCAATCTTTGTCTGCTTTCGGTATCATGGGAAAGGAATCTTCTGCTTTTGAGAAGGAGTGATCGTATTGAAAATCGAATTTTGTATGGGTACGCCGGAAGACCGGCAGGATATTCTGGATTTCGGTGATCTGGTTTTCAGCAAAAATGGCCGTCCGCACGATTTTCAGACACTGCTGCCCAAGCTGTACGGCCCCAAAGCAGCGTTTGAACCTTTGCATTATCTGGTAAAAGAGGACGGGAAAATCCGCGCCATGATCTGTGTGCTGCCGATGGAATACCGTGTGGGAAACCGCACCCTCAAATGCAGCGGCGTCGGCACCGTGAGTGTCCATCCGATGACGCGCGGCCGCGGTTATATGAAAAAGCTGATGGCCTGGGCTATGGAAGATATGCAGAAACGCGGCGAAGCTTTCAGCGTATTGGGCGGACTGCGGCAGCGTTATGAATACTACGGCTATACACCAGCAGGCACCACCTTGCAGTATTCCATTAACCGGGACAACCTGCGCCACCGCTACCGCGACCGTAATTTTGCGCCGGTATGTCTCTCCCCCATGACACAGGAACAGGTTGTGGCTTTTGCAGCTTCCCACGCGCAGCGCTCCATCGGTGTAGTGCGTAAAGAAGAGGAATTTCTCGATATTCTGCGCTCGTGGAACGCTGTCCCTTACACAGTTTTGCTGAACGAAAAAGCGGTAGGCTACTTCTGCTGCTCGGGCGGACACATTGGGGAATTACAGCTAGACGATACTTCCCTTTTGCCGGATGTGCTGCATGCCATAGCAGAACAACTGCATGTACAAGAGATTTCGATTCCTCTTCCTGCCTGGGAAACCGCGCTTTCTCCGGAGCTGGGACATCTGGCCGAAGATGTCCGGATTACCGCAGACCACAACTACCGTATTTTCGATTTTCCGGCTGCTGTGGAAGCATTTTTGACTATCTGTGCAGGCTATACACCGCTTCCGGACGGTACGCTCTCGTTTGCTATCGAGAACGGGCAGCGCTTTGCTGTCACGGTAAAGGACGGAGTACCGGCTGTCTCTGTATTTGACGGGGAAACACCTGACTTCCAGTTGAAAGCATTGGAGGCAATCCGACTCTTCTTTGCGCCGGAAGGCTGGCGGGAAATCCCCCATGCTGAAAGCAATGCACTGGTGCGGGCATGGTTCCCCCTGCCGCTCCACACCCCGGAACCCGACAACTGCTGATAAGCTCCGGAACCGCCGGAACTTTTTGGAGACAATAAGAAAGGACGTGCATTGATGAAACAAACTCTTCGAATTGGACTGATTGGACTGGGCGCACGTGGAAGCGACCTGCTTCCCAATGCGATTTTGCCCATTCCGGAAGCAGAGGTCACCGCCGTATGCGATGTCTATGAAGACCGTGCAGCCAGAGCAGCGGATACCGTGTGGAAAATCCGACACACCATGCCGGCTATTTATCATGATTATCGGCATCTGTTGTGCGACCGCAATGTGGATGCTGTGGTCATTTCGGCTTCCTGGGAGGCACATGTTCCCGTGGCACTGGCCGCCATGCGTGCTGGGAAAATCACGGCCTGTGAAGTGGGCGGCGCTGCTTCAGTGGAAGAATGCTGGGAGCTGGTACACACCTATGAAGAAACCGGCACTCCTATCATGTTCTTGGAAAACTGCTGCTATGGCCGCAACGAGCTGATGATCTTGAACATGGTGCGGCAGGGACTTTTCGGGGAGATCGTGCACTGTCAGGGCGGCTACCGCCACGATCTGCGCGACGAGGTGAGCTTCGGACGTGAGAACCGCCACTACCGGCTCAATCACTATCTGCACCGCAACTGTGAAAACTATCCCACCCACGAATTGGGGCCGATTGCAAAAATTCTCAACCTGAACCACGGTAACCGGATGCTGTCGCTTTCTTCTGTGGCCTCCTGTGCCAAAGGACTGCACACCTACTTGCAGCGCGAAAAGGGCGACGACTATGACCTGACCCATACAGATTGGAAGCAGGGAGATGTTGTTACCACGTCCATTCGCTGTGCCGGTGGACAAACCATTGTTTTGACGCTGGACACCACACTGCCCCGCTATTATTCCCGCGGGTTCCATATCCAGGGCACGCTGGGCATGTATGAAGGGGAAAACTGCTCTGTTTTTCTGGACGGCGTACATAATGCATATGATTTTGACTGGAAAAAGCAGTGGAACAACATCGAGCAATACCGCGAGCGGTATGAGCATCCCATCTGGAAAGAATCCCTTTCCAGCGGCGTGACCGGCGGGCACGGTGGTATGGATGGTCTGGTGATGGGCTCTTTTGTGCGCCACGCACTTTCCGGCGGGCCGATGCCCATTGATGTGTATGACATGGCATCATGGATGAGCATTACCGCGCTGTCAGAAACCTCGATTGCATGCGGTGGAGCTCCGGTAGAGATCCCCGATTTCACCGGCGGCCGCTGGATTCTTCCCGACTGGAAAGCTGCCGAGCTGTAAGAAAAGATACATATTGTTTTAGCAAGTGAAAAGCCCGCTCGGTCAGGAATGGCCGGGCGGGTTTTGTTGGCTTTCTTTAAAATTTTTGGGAGCAGACTATTTCTTCACGCCGCAAAAGGGGCTTTTACCGTCCCTTTCAGCCAGAGCACCGTATCGCGAAGCGTTTGCCT
The DNA here is from genome assembly GCA_946484175.1 of uncultured Clostridia bacterium. Classification (GTDB taxonomy): domain Bacteria; phylum Bacillota; class Clostridia; order Oscillospirales; family Acutalibacteraceae; genus Heritagella_A. The sequence continues at coordinate 5,725 of CAMLSX010000010.1, read as the reverse complement.
CAAATCGCGCGGACGATACCCCAGCTCGGCGGTCGCCTTATCGTGCGAGAATCGGTCATTGCTCTTCAGGGTATACAGGGAATAGCGCGTAAACAGAGGGCGTTCCTTTTTCCTTTTTGCCTGCAGCCGGATGAATGGCGTTGCCGTTTTGGCCAGCCACATGGGCAATACCGGCAGCCGCCTCCCTCCACCAAAAGAACGCACCATAGAGAGTACGTCTCGCAACTCATAATGGCGGTTTGAAAGGATATAGCATTGCCCACAACGCCCTTTTTCGGCGGCCAGCAGACAACCTTTGGCCACGTCACGGACATCGACAAAGTCATACCCACCGCTGACACATGCCGGCAATCTGCCATAGAGATAGTCCCTGACCATCTGTACCAGATGGTTCCCAGAAGCATCATACGGCCCTAAAATTCCGGAAGGATGTACTACCACCGCATCCAGCCCTTTTCCAGCGGCATCCAGTACCAGCTGGGTGGCCTCTGCTTTGGTTTTTGCATAACCTCCCACCACCTCTTCCGGTGAAAAATGGCTCACCTCCGTCAACACAGAGGTTTTGTCCTTTTCTGGAATCGCATGTACGGAGCTGACATAGACCAGCCGCTCTACCTGATATTCCCGACACAGTTCCACGACATTTCGGGTGCCATTCACATTCACATCATACAGCAGCGGCGATACCTGTTCAGAAATATCCACAATTCCCGCTGTATGGATGACCCGTACCGGCAGGTTACCGGTGTTTTCAAAGAGCGAGCGAAGGCTTTCCGGGTCACGCACATCGCCTGTAAAATAGCGGATATTTTGATAATCCCTGGCAGTTTCGGTGGGGAGTACCAGACCGCGCACATCGACGCCTGTATTTTGCAGCAAGCGCAAGATTGTACTTCCCAGATGCCCTTTTGCGCCCGTAACGATATAGATATATTTCATCTGCTATACTCCTTCCTTTTGACAAAAGCAGTTTTAAATTATTAGACACAGTGTTGATATACCTCTCTATCTGTATTATAATTCGTTATATACAGAGGATACAACCATCACATTTCCTGTATTTGAAAAGATTTTGAACAAATCGTACACAACATGTCGCTTAGAAAAGCATATTCACAAAACTTTCAGGAAAGGGGTAATAGAGATGAAAACTTCAGACCATCGGGTCAGGGTGACAAAAATGCTGATTCGCCGTGCTTTCACCGATCTGCTGCGCCAGAAGCCCATTCAGAGTATCTCTATCAAGGAACTGTGTATCGCGGCCGGCATCAACCGTGGGACGTTTTATGCGCATTATACCGATATCTACGACCTGCGAAATAAACTGGAAGAAGAAATGATGACGGACTTTCAGGAAGCGCTGCGCCCGCTGCTGGAAATCGGCGAGAAGGACTTGACCCCGCTAAAGATTACAACGGGCATTTTCCAGTGTTTAAAGGAAAATGCAGATGTCTGCACCATTACGCTTGGGCCATACGGCGACAGGGAATTCGCCGCGCGGCTGATTAGCCTGGGAAGGGAAAAATATGTAGAGAGCTACAAGCGATTTTTCCGGGACGCTACGGCAAAGCAGCTGGAATATTATTATGCATTTGTAAGCGCCGGATGTATTGGATTACTGGAACGCTGGCTGGCCGAAGGGATGGCAAGCAGCGCAGAGGAAATGGCCGATATGGCGGAAAGAATCATGATGCATGGTATCGGGTTTCTACAGACGGATATGACATGATTTCCATAGCAAATCTTTCTACGATAAGAGCAAAACAGCCGCATCGGAAAAATTCCGTGCGGCTGTTTGTTCTTTATTCTGCGTGGTGCTGGCTTCCATGACCATTGCCTACACCGCCGTTCTGTCCATTTCCTTCCCCACCGTGTTCGTTTTCTTCGCAATAAGAATTCCCGCCATAGCCAGGAGACGAAGAAGTCTGGGTACTCTCGGAATTCGAATCCAGAGATGAATCTGATGAAGAACTCTCGCTGGAAAAAGTGCTTTCCCCTTGATTCAAAAGTTCCCGAAGTTCCTTCATCGAAAGGTTCCGACACTCCTCCGGTGTGATGGAAACCCCGTTTTCCAGCAGTTCCTGATATATCTGATACCGTCCCACAGAGAGTCCCGCCTCATGTGCGGACTGTATGGTATCCGCTTCGGCTATGTGACAGGAAGCGTGGTGTTCCTGATAGCCCTGACAGTTTTGCAGACCAGCAGCCAGTTCCTCTTCTTTATCAGAAGAAACGGTAAATACCAGCTTGGCCCCCTGCTGGTTTAAATATCCCTGCATCTGCCTACTGGCCAGAAGGGTTTCCACTGCTTCGGTGTACGTCATATTGGAAACGTCCACCTCGCTGACAAGCTGTCGTCCATCTTCATTATACCCTTCACAGCCGACTACCCGATCGAAAAGGTTCAGCGCCAGTTCAATAGAAGGGTTCACATCCATACTGATATAGGAGACCGGGGTAGTATACAACCCATAGAACAGGACGCTTACCGTGAGCAGCAGTGCCGCACATGCTACAGCATAGGCCCATACCCGTCTCTTCACCTTTTGCCGCCGGCTCATCTCTTTCTGCAGATATGCCAGCGTATCCTGTTTGAGCGATTCCTCCGCCCTGACATTGGCAAAGGCTTTTTGAATCCGGTTCATTCCCAGTCACCTCCCAACTGCTGCCGCAGCAGCTCCCGGCCGCGTGCCAGCCAAGTGTATATGGTATTTTCCTTTTTGTCCAGAATTGAGGCGATTTCCCCGGCGGAATACCCTTCATAATAGTGCAGGTAGATGGCGTCTTTATATTTTGCCGGAAGATGCAGCACCGCCATAAGAACCTCCCGGCTCTCGCGATCATCCGGGCTGCAAAAGTCCTCGGCAAGCTCGAGCGGGACGGTGCGTTTGCGCAGCAGGCTTCGCAGCAAATCCCGACAGGCATTCACCGTCACCCGCACAAACCATGCCTTTTCGTGCTGCTCGTTTTCGAACACACCGGAATAGAGGATGTATTTCAAAAACACTGTTTGAAACACATCCTCCGTATCCTGCCGGTTTTTCAGGTGCAGGGCACAGATTCGGCGAATCATATCGCCGTATGTCTCCACCGCACGGGTGGCCTCCTCTTCTGTCCTCATGATTGTATGTGATTACTTCCTTCCGTGATGTCCGTTTCCTTCACCGCAGTGGTTCCCGCTGCCGTTATGATGATGGGCACCGGTACCGTCGCAGTCTCCGTTATACGGGCAGTTTTCGTTCGGGCACGTGCTGGTGGTATCGCTTGTTGTGCCGCCGCGATACTGGCTGCCGGTACCGTCACAGGTACCGTCGCAGTCCCCATTGTACGGACAGTTTTCGTTCGGGCACGTGCTGGTGGTATCGCTTGTTGTGCTGCTGCAATACTGGCTGCCGGTACCGTCACAGGTGCCGTCGCAGTCGCCGTTGTACGGACAGTTTTCATTCGGGCACGTGCTGGTGGTGGTTTCACTCGTCGTGCCGCCGCGGTACTGGCTGCCGGTACCGTCACAGGTACCGTCGCAATCTCCGTTGTACGGGCAGTTTTCGTTTGGACAAGCTGTGGCAACTGTTTCACTTGTGACAGAAGAAGTCACACTGCTGGACGCAGCGTCCGGTACACTGGAAGATGCCAGCGTATTCCCTACCGCCGAAACCGTGATGGCCCCTGCTGTCAAAATGGACACGGCTGCTACTGCAAGAATTCGTTTTTTCATAGTGATACCTCCTGTAAAATAGAAGCAAGTGGTTTTTGTTCTTCTATCTTTCCTTACGTTTCAGGAGGTCATATCCTTTCATGCATTTTAAAAAAATTTGAAAAATTTATGATTTTTCGCCGCAGACCCAGCGACTAAAGCCTTCCAGCCAATCCAACAACTTGAATCGAACCTCATAGCCAGCTCCCTGCCCCTTGACGACTTCCACTTCATCTTCCGGCAGGACATCTTCAATGCCGGCAGATTCCTTCTTTTCGGTTTCCTCTGTTTTAGAGGCTGTGTCTGTGGGCTTTTTTCCGTCGGAATCCGTGGTTTCCTTTTGGGAACCGTCTGCTTTGGGAATATCGTCTGTTTCTTCCGAATTTTCGGTTTTAGCCGACTGTTCGCTGCCTTCGTTTTCCTCTACACTTTCTTCAGCTGCGGGAAGGCACAGCGAAGGAAACAACACACACCACCAGTTATGTCCCTCAGCTTTCCCGATTTTTATGCGCAGCGCCTGATAGGTTCCCGCCGGAAGTGTGACATCCTCATACACCCGCGTACCAAAGGAAGAAGGCCCCAACTCCATTGTAACCGGATAGGAATATCCTTGTCGGGCGACCTCATCCTGTGCAGCGGCGAGCAGCTGCGGCATGGCCTGTTGTACGCGCACTTCGGCCTCTTCTTTTGTCTGCACCCCATCCAGTAGTCCGGCACTTTCCTGCAAAATCCGGTCGCGCACTTCCAACTTCAAGGCTTGATCTTCTTCGGAATCAGAGTTAGCGAGCACATGCAACCGAAGCACTCTCTGAGAGAGGTCTTCACAACGCGCGGCGAACCCGGTAAAACTGAACAGGATGGCAAGCAGCAGTCCGGTTGCCAATGCTTTTTCCCATGTATACCAACGGAATCCGGTTTGTTTCGGCCGGTTAATACACATATCCATGATTTTTTTGAAATGTTTCACCTGAGATTCTTCCTTTCAAGACGCATACTTTCTGGTACTGACAGTATGGCCTGTTTACAGGAAAAATATACCGGGAAACAAAAAACTTTATTCGACAGCCTGTGCCGGAACTGGATGTGCGAGGAACACCTGGCCCAGTTCCTGCAATCTCTCCCCTGCTTTTTGCGCGGCGTCCTCTTCGCGGAACAGACCAAAGACAACAGAGCCGCTGCCGGTCATACAGGCACCTAACGCGCCGCCCGCTTTCATTCGCTGGGCGATTTCGATGATTTCCGGCAAGCACAGGATGTCCTCAAAACGGTTGTTCAGGCAGGATGCGACCTGTTTAAGGCTACCACTTTCCAGTGCAGAAAGCATGGCAGGCGTTTTGAGCGGCACTGTCGGAGCGCTGTCCGATGCGCGGAACGCCTGCGGAGTGCTCACACCGATGGGCGGTTTGCACAGCAGGATCGTACAGGAAGGAATCGCCGGGGCCGGAGTCAAAATTTCACCGAAGCCTTCTGCTTTCATAGTTCCCCCGGTCACACAGAAAGGAACATCTGCGCCTACGCCTGCGCCCAGCTCGCGCAGTGCCTGTGCAGAAAGTTTTGTCTGAAAAGCACGGTTCAGCAGCCGCAGCGCCGCAGCGCCATCGCTGCTGCCGCCGCCCATTCCGGCCTGTGAGGGAATCCGCTTTTCGATTTGAAATGCCACACCCTGATTTTCAATTCCGCAGTAGTCGAAAAAGGCCTTGGCCGCTTTCCATACAATATTGTCGGGCCCTGAGGGAGCGCTGCCGCCGCAGTCCACGCGGATTCCTGTCGTCCCCTCTTCCCGGGACAGGCAAACGGTATCGCACAGCGACACCGACTGCATCACGGTAGCAAGGCTGTGGTATCCGTTGGGAAGCTTCCCTAAAATATCGAGCGTGAGGTTGATTTTGGCATATGCCGGTTCTTTCCACTTCATGGAAAATCTCTCCTTTTTTATAAAACAACAAAGGCGCTGCAACAGAGTTTCTGTTTGCAGCACCTCCTCGTATAATAAGATTCAAAGTTAATAATTTCAGGCATCAGCAGGCATTG
>CAMLSX010000009.1 GCA_946484175.1 uncultured Clostridia bacterium | reverse complement strand
TTGCAACTGTGCAAGAAGTTTTGCAAGCGGACTGGCAGGAAGCCTGGCACTCGCCACAGCCGCCCTTAACAGCGCTTTCCTTCAGGTTTGCCTGATTCAGAGTTTTAATCTGCTTCATACTGTAAAAACCTCCGTTTCCGAGATAACACTATAGGCGTTAAAATAGCTCACGCCCACTTTTACATATTATAGCACAACACTTCGACAAAAGGAAGTCTATTTTCCTATCTTCTGCGTATTTTTTGTTTTTTACCTACTCCGGCTGCACCGCCAACCGCACCGGCCAGCAGTATTGCAATTATTTTTGTCAATGCAGCAGTTGGAGAAAGCTCTTGCTCACCGCACAACAGCAACCCGCTCAACAGGAAAAGCAGTACCATGCCAAAAGCAGCTCCTGTCCCAACAATTAACCCCATTCGCTGTGCGATTCGGGCAGAAACAAACCCAGCGAGCAGCCCACCCAACACAGCAGCGACCAGCGTAATCGGCCCCAGTGCAGGGTATACAATACATTCCATGGAAGTAAATACCGCAGCAGTAGAAATCAACAGTACCCCACATACTGCAATTCCACAGCTACAGCCGATCAAGAGTGCTTTTACCAGTTGCTTAACTTTTTGATCACCCGTTTTCATAAAAAAATCCCCCTTACAGAAACCGATCTGATAGATACGTATTCCGAAAGGGGGAATTTTATTCTCTTTTCAGGCTATACAGAAATTATTCTGCATCGTCGTGGATAGTTTCCACGCTGCCAATTGCCCAGCGCTTAATACGCAGCTTGCTGCGATCAGTACCGGTTTCGATAATCAGTGTCTCGGTATCTTCCTTGATACCGACAATACGACCGCAGATACCGCCAATCGTGGTGATTTCATCACCGATACGGGCATCTTTACGCATTTTGTCCTCTTTTTTTCTCTTCTTGGACTGAGGACGGAAGAAAATGAAATACAATGCGCCAAACAGCAGGGCATACATCAAGACCATCATAATGATACCGCTGGTACCACCCTGATCTCCGGACAAAAGGAAATACTGATTCATGTTACTTTTTACACCTCCAACAGAATATTTCAATTATAACAGGGATTTCCAAAGGTTTCAAGCCATTTTCCGGCTTTTTAAATTCTTTTGGAAAGATTTTCGATATTTGCGCGATAAAACGCTTCGAATGTTCCCTCATCCAGTGCATTCCGAATTTTTTCCATAAGAGTATTATAGAAGTACAGGTTATGCAACACACTCAGACGCATGGCGAGCATCTCCCCAGCCTTGAACAAATGATGGATATATGCGCGGGTAAAATTCCGGCAAACCGGACAATCACAAGCTGGGTCCAGCGGGCTTTCGTCAAAGGTATATTTGGCATTCATCATATTCCGCACGCCCTCCATGGTAAACACATGTCCGTGACGGGCGTTACGGGTAGGCATTACACAGTCAAAGATATCGACACCTCTGCGAACCGCTTCCAGGATATTAGCGGGTGTCCCTACTCCCATCAGATAACGTGGCTTGTTCTCCGGCATATGAGGTGTCACTGCTTCAATGATCTGATACATCACTTCTGCCGGTTCCCCCACTGCCAGGCCGCCAATGGCATATCCATCCAAATCCAGCTCACGGATGCGTTTCATATGGTCTACACGAAGATCCTCGAAGGTGCACCCCTGATTGATGCCCCACAGCATCTGATGGGGATTCAACGTATCGGGCAGACTGTTGAGTCGAGCCATTTCAACTTTGCAGCGTTCCAGCCAGCGAGCAGTACGGGCACAGGATGCCTTCGCATATTCATAGGTAGCTGGATTCTCCACACACTCATCAAAAGCCATGGCGATAGTGGAACCCAGATTGGACTGGATACGCATACTCTCTTCCGGCCCCATAAAAATTTTGTGACCGTCAATATGGGAAGCAAAGGTTACGCCCTCTTCTTTAATATTGCGCAGCTTTGCCAGCGAGAACACTTGAAATCCGCCGCTATCAGTGAGAATAGGGCCATCCCATCTTGTCATGGTGTGCAGGCCGCCCAGCTTTTTTACAGTTTCATCACCGGGACGCAGATGCAGGTGATAGGTATTACAAAGCTGCACCTGACAATGGACATCCTTCAAGTCCAGTGCAGAAACAGCTCCCTTAATAGCGCCGCAGGTAGCAACATTCATAAAGGCGGGCATTTGAATCGTTCCATGTACAGTGGTAAATTCTCCCCGCCGGGCAGCGCCCTCCTGTTTGATCAGTCGATACATATTGTTTTCCTTTCTTACAAGTCTTCTTCTCCCTGTTTTCCCGGCAACGATGGGGTAACATACAGGGTTTTATACTGCACATAAATTACCATACCGGGCTTAGCACCCTGCGGCTTATTCACATGACGCACCTGAGTGTAATCCACCGGCACCTGTGAGGAATCCTTTCCCCGGCTGTGCCAGGCAGCAATACAAGCCGCCTCCAGCAAGGCTGTATCCGTAGGCCGCTTTCCGTCCGTCACCAAAATGGTATGGGAACCGGGAATGTTCTTGGTATGGAACCAGATGTCGTTATTGTTGGCCTGTTTTAGGGTCAGTTTATCATTCTGACGGTTATTTCGACCCACCAGCACCCGGAATCCATCGCTGGTGGTAAATTCCAGCGGAGCCGCAGACGGAGCGGACTTCTGCTTGCCTTTACTGCGCAGCATCCGAATGTATCCTTGTTCCATCAGTTCCTGGCGAATCTCTGTCAAATCCTTTTCTGTTTCAGCGCGTCCCAATTCGTCCAGCACAGAATCCAGATATTCCACTTCCTGCTGGGCAAAAGTAATCTGTTCTGTCAGCTTTTCTTCTGCAACCTTTGCCTTACGGTATTTTTTATAGTACCGCTGGGCATTCTGATTGGCATTCAGCGCTGGGTCCATGGGAATGGTAATTTCCGGCAGGCCTTCTTCATAGAAGTTTTCTAGTGTCACAGAAGAAACACCCTTCTCAATGCGGTACAGGTTGGCGCTGAGCAGGTCGCCATAGACCCGGAGCTGGTCACGTTCGGCACACTGGCTGAGTTCCCCCTGCTGAATCGAAATTTTACGGGTCAATCTTTCCGAAGAGGTAGTGATGACTCGAAGCAGATCTGCTTCCCGCACGCGCATCCGTTCTACCCGGTCACGCTCAGAATAGAAATCATCCAGCAGCTGAGAAAAAGTCGGTGACGTGCGAATCAGTGCAGAAGTACCGTATTGCGTGATATTCATAAAGGAAATATCCATGGGTTTGTGCTGAGCCAGATTGACTACCATGTGAGGAGTGCCGGAGACTTCCCGAGCTGTCTGACGCAGCTGATTCAAGAAAAATACCAACCGTTCCCGCTGACTTTCTGTCAGCTGTTTGGTAAAGACATCCTCTCCCCGCCCCACAAATTGCTGGACTTCCCGACAGACAACAGGAGACACGCCCTGCAATACCGACAGAAGCCCTTTGGAAAGCTCACTGTCTCCGGGACGATTTTCTAAACGTTCCAGTACATCAGATACCTCTGATTCCAGCAGGTTCAGTTTATCCTGTGCCGGAGGAAGATGATAGGTCACTCCCGGCAGGATCAGCCGTTCGGAACTCATCTCCGCGTCTACCCGTTTGAGAGCATCCAGAATCTTTCCATTTTCGTCCACAAAAATTACATTACTGTAGCGGCCCATAATCTCGACAATGAGTTCCAGCCGCACATGGTCGCCCAGCTCATTCACCGCGTCAAAGGCAAACCGCAATAGCCGTTCCAGGCCAGGCTGTTCTACCGATAAAAGCCGAGCACCGGTCAGACGCTTTCGAAGCAGCATGCACAGCATAGGCGGCTGCATGGGGTTTTCCGGCAGACATCGGGTAAAATGAGCACGGGCACTGTTGACCCTTGCCGAGAGCAACAGATGAAAGCGGTCACCCCAGGTACGCAACGTAATGATCAGTTCGTCCTGGCTGGGCTGATAAATTTTGTCTACGCGAGCATCTACCGCCCGCTGAGAAATCTCGTTCTGCAAATGACGCAGAAAAATACCATCTAAGGCCATGTTAAATCCTCCCTTTCCGGGATATGGTTAAAATCAGCAGAATTCTTCCGGTGCGGTGTTGGCCTCTGCAATCAGCCAGTGTACGTGGGGAAACTTCTCTGTCAGCTTTTGAGCAAGCAGCGGAAGGACTACCGTTTCTGTGTGGAAATGTCCTCCCTCAATCATGGTAGCACCAAGCTCTCGAGCCAACAGAAACTGATGATGCTTGACCTCGCCAGTCACAAAAGCATCTGCGCCTTCCGCAAGAGCAGGTTCCAGATAATCAGCGCCAGCGCCGCTGCAAAGCCCCACTGTTTTTATTTTCCGATTTCCTGGCACAAAACATACGCCATCGCAATGCAGCGACTGCTTTACATGGCGGGCAAAAGCATCGGGTTCCATTTCTTCAGGCAATTGTCCCACCATCGCCTCAAATCCGCAGCCATGCGGACAGATTCCCCGACAATTCACCATTCCAAGCGCCTGAGAAAGAGCCACATTCACACCGCTGTCAGGAGTCATATCCAGATTGGTGTGGGCACAGATTGCCGAAAGGTCATAATGCGCCAGCAGCCACGGGACACTGTTCTTTTTCAGTTTGCGCAGAGGCGCAAAGATAACCGGATGATGGCTGACAATGAGTTGTGCGCCCTTTTGTACGGCTTCCTCCACTACCGGAGCGGTAATATCCAGCGCCAGCAACGCAGTTTTCACTTCCTGTGCACCGTCACCAGCCAGCAGGCCGGGATTGTCGAAATCCAGTGCTTCCGCAAAAGGCGCAAAGGTATTGATGTACTCGTAGATTTCCTGAACCGAAGCCATTATGATTCCTCCGTTTCCGTTCCAGCCATTTTTTCCAGTTGGCACAAAGTCCGTTCAATTTTTTCAGCACCCGCTTCGTCCTGACGGTGGCGGCAGCCGAGCAGTTTTTTGGAAAGACGATGCATCACTTTCCGGATATACTCCTGTTCTTCCGCAGTTTTTCCAGTGAGCAAACCAATATAGGGATACAGCTCCTGATTCTGAAAAGAGTCCGCTTTTTCAGGTGCATAAGATGCCTGCATAACGGAATAGATTTTTCCTTCGCTGCGGACACATTCTTCCCGAATCAAAGCAAAGCCATTTTCCTGCAACCAGAGACGAAGCTCTTTGGCTGTGGTCATAGGCTGTAAAATCAGACGCTTTGTTTCATCTCTAACCCATGGTGCCTGGTGAAGAATTTCTGCAATCAGCTCCCCACCCATTCCGGCAATAATAATATCGTCAGCATCTTCGGGCTGTACATCTGTCAGACCGCTGGAAAGGGAAAGGCGAATTTTATCTGCCATTCCATAGCGAGTGACGTTTTCCCGCGCGCGTTCCAGAGGCCCTTCCCGGACATCCACCGCCACGGCACGGGGGCAAATTCCCATTGATACCAGCCATACCGGCAGATAAGCGTGGTCTGTACCGATATCTGCCAGCTTGGCATCTTGGCGAACCCAATCCGCGCACAGCTGAAGCCGTGGATCCAGTTGAAATATACGCATAGTGAAAACCCCTTTCCCCTTTCAAAACGGCAACTATTTGCCGCACTTCCTGACACAAAAAACCGCCCGGCAGACAATCCCGCACAGGGATACTTCTACCGGACGGCAACCATCTGAAACACAAACGGCAGATTATTTGCCCTCAATGTGTGCGTTCAGCTTTGCAACCAACTCGTCAACGCTGACACCGTGTACCAGGCAAGCCTGTTCCAGTGTTTCGCCACGAGCAGAGGGGCAGCCCAGGCAATGCATTCCCATCTCCAGGAAGAAGGGCGCAGTGGTGCGGTCGATGTCCAGAATATCGCCAATAATGGTATCTTTTGTAATAGCAGCCATTGTTACATCCTCCACTTCAATCATTTTAAAAGGCCGGTTGATGACTCTTATTCTTTAAAAATATATTTTCCAAATGAATAGATTTCATCCACAAAAAGCGAAACCGGCAAATTTGAGAAAAGCAGCCCCTCTCACGGCAGGGTGAAAGGGGCTGCGATACACAGAATTATTCCTCAGAAGCCTCTTCCTCAACGGTGTCTGCCTTCTCTTCTTCAGCAGCAGCACGGATGGACAGGGAAACGCGCTTCTTCTCGAAGTCGATCTCAGTGATCTTTACCTTCACCACGTCGCCAACCTTCAGCACATCCTGCGGCTTCTCAATGCGGTGATCAGCGATCTGGGAAATGTGAATCAGGCCATCGATGCCGGGAATGATGCGGGCAAATGCACCAAAGGTGGTCATGCCGACAACAGTCACGTCGCAGATGGTGCCTGCGGGATATTCACGCTCCAAAATGTTCCAGGGGTTGTCCTCGGAACGCTTGTAGCCCAGAGAAATCTTGCCCTTCTCGCGATCCAGACCCTTGATGTAAACCTTCACGGTATCGCCAACGTTAACAACCTCGGAGGGATGCTTCACGCGAGTCCAAGACAGTTCAGAGATGTGGATCATGCCGTCGATGCCGCCCAGGTCAACAAATGCGCCATAAGCGGTCAGGGACTTCACAACACCGGTGTACTCCTTGCCCTCTTCTGCGGTCTCCCAGAACTTCTCAGCCTGAGCCTTGCGCAGATCCTTCAGCACGGAACGGATAGAACCGACAGCGCGGCGGCGAGAACGGTTCACTTCGATAATGCGGAACTGAACTTCCTTCTTCAGCAGCTCGTCCAGGCTGTCTCCACGGGAAGCGGTAGCCTGAGAAGCAGGGATAAACACGCGGATGCCATTGGTAACAGCGATCACACCGCCCTTGATGACCTCGGTGACAACACCGGTCAGAACTTCCTGGCTCTCTTCAGCAGCAGCAACAGCTTCCCAGCCCTTGATGCTGTCATAACGCTTCTTGGAAAGCATGATGGTGCCTTCCTGGTCGTTGGTGCGCATGATGAGCAGATCCATCTCGTCACCGATCTTTACCACATCCTCCGGCTTAACGTTCGGATCGGCAGAGAGCTCGGATACGGGAATAAAACCAGCCTGCTTGCGGCCAACTTCCACCTGAACCTCGTTCGGGGTAATACCGACAACAACACCGTGAACCTTATCGTCTGTATTAAAACTCTTGAGAGATTCTTCAAGCATCTCCGCAAAGCTGGATTCGGTTACCTCCGTAGAATTTTGAACAGCGCCTTCAATGATTTCAGTCATGGTAACTAGTACCTCCTTTATTATGCTTGCAGGTGTTGAAGCACCTGCAGTGATACCGACGTTTGCGTCCGAAAGAACAATGCCCGATTCATGCAGAAGCGGACGCAGCTCTGCAGCGGTTTCTATCAGAAACGTCCGGCAATACGGGGAACAGACCTCCTGAAGCTTTGCTGTATTGGAGCTCTGCCTTCCACCAATCACAATCATCAGGTCGGACGTTCTCGCCAATGCAACAGCTTCAGCCTGCCGCTGAGCGGTCGCATTACATATTGTACCAAAAATCGAATCGTTTGTATATACCTTTTCGATTATTTCCAAACAATTTTCCCATTCCAAGCCATTAAATGTGGTTTGTGAAACGACACAAACCGGCAAATTAAACAATTCTGGATGGTTGTGGTTAATTTCTTTTAGTTCATCGCGGTTTTTAAATACATAGTAACGTGTATTGCAATGCCCTAAAATCCCCTCTACTTCGGGATGATGGGCATCTCCAGCTACCAACACAACTTTCCCTTCAGCAGAAGCTTTGCGGACGATTTTATGAATTTTGGCCACGAATGGACAGGTAGCATCCGCGCAGTCAATGCCGCAGTTTTTCGCCCGGTCCATTACCTGCTGCGGTACACCGTGGGAACGGATAACCAATGTACCTCCGGCGGGAACTTCTTCTGGTTCAGAAACAATCTGTACGCCACGCCCGGAGAGTTCTCCAACCAACTGGGGGTTATGAATGATTGGCCCCAGCGTGTAAACCTGTTTCCCCTCTTCCAACAGGCGGTATACCATTTCCACCGCGCGGTTTACACCGAAACAGAACCCCGCGCTTTTGGCTAATCGAATACTCAAGTCTTTTCCTCCAACAGTATATTGATTTCTTCTGCAATCCGCCGTGTCAGCTGACGGATCTGCATTTTTTCAGAAAGACCTTCTTCTTTGTACAACATGATGGGCTTTCCGATTCGCACTTCTGCCTTTGAAAAAGCATGTACTTTTCCGTGAATACAAATACATACCGGAACTACCGGTACTGCGGCATGTACAGCGATTAGTGCTGCACCGGATTTTGGTCGGAACGGAACACCTTCCGGTACACAACGCCCCTGCGGGAAAATCCCGAGGACTTCCCCGTTTTGCAAAATCTGGCAGGCCCGACGAATTGCTCCCAGATCAGCAGAATCCCGCTCCACCGGAAATGCACCCAGTTTTCTCAGCAGCCATGCAACTGACTTTCCATGCTCGGTAAAAAGTTCTGACTTTCCCATAAAGCGCACCGGTGACTTCCGTTCGTCCTTTTGGGAAAAAAGGGGCCAAGATGCCGCAGCCAGAAAACAGGGATCGCAAACAGAACGATGATTGCTGCAAAGAATAAAGCCGCCCTTCTGCGGGAGATTTTCCCGTCCTGTAATCCGCAGAGAAAAAATAATTTTTGCAAGAGGAAACAAAAGCCATCTTCCAAAACGATACAGCATTTGTTTCCCCCTTTCAGAATCAGTTTTCTTTTTTTAAGGCCAGCATATCCCGCTCACGCATCTCAGCAATCCGGCTCATCACCAGCCGTGACGCTTTGCGGTAAGAAGAAATATTCCCATCTTCAACACCAAGTTCTTCCGGCAAAATCAGATCTCCACAGGAGATGGCAACTTTTTGAAATGCGGAAGGAACTTTTCCATCCGGCGCCGTGATACACATGGGAAGAATCGGAGAGTGGGTTTCGTGTGCTAGAATTACCGCACCGGTTTTAGGCTTCAGCAACTGACCAGTACGGGAACGGGTTCCTTCAATAAAAATTCCAACAACTCTTTCTTCTTCCAACAAACGGCGTGCAGATGCCATTGCGTCAACGTCGCCGCCTTGCCCTCTGTGTACAGGAAAAGCGCCCAATGAGCGAATGACACCGCCGACAAATTTGTTTTCAAACAGTTCTGCTTTTGCCATATAATTAATCTGGCGTTTGTGCACAGAGGAAATAAAGATGGGGTCTTTCATTGTAACATGATTACAACAAATGACGACCCGGCCTTTCGGAGGCATTTTTTCCGTGCCATTCACAATCAGTGGATTTCCAATTCGGAAGATGGGCGGGACAATAACTCTGCCCACCTGGTATAATGGAGTATGCTTCATGACTTTCCCTCATTCCCGGCAATCTGCGAGTCCAGACGCCTGTATTTCTGCTTACCAAAGCAGGCGGAAAAAAGCTGGTGTTCTTTTCTCCCACAATCAATAAACATACTACATATTATATACCGTCTTGTTCTAAAAAATCAAAGCTTTTATGGCAATTTTTTGTAAACGATTTGCAAAATCTGTTCAACTGCCCCTTTCAGGTCACAATTGCTGGTATCCACAATCACAGCGTCCTCTGCAGGAACCAGGGGTGCAATCTCACGATGGGAATCCTGATAATCGCGTTTTTGAATATCTGCCAGCACTTCTTCATAGGTGACCGGCTCCCCTTTCTGCTCCAGCTCTAAACAACGGCGGCGCGCACGTTCTTCGGCAGAAGCGGTAAGGAAAATTTTCACCTGTGCATTTGGCAGCACTACGGTACCGATGTCGCGGCCATCCATCAGGACATTATTCTTTTCTGCCAGCGAACGCTGCAAATCGAACAAAAAGGCCCGTACCTGCGGAATTGCCGATACACGGGAAGCTGCCATGGAAATTTCCGGAGTGCGGATATACTCAGAAACATCTTCTCCGCCGAGGAAGACATGCTGTCCATCTTCACGGAATCCCAATTCGATCTGGACACCTGCAAGTGCAGCGGCAACCTTTTCCGGTTCTTCCATAGGAATATGGTTACGCATCATATACAGGCCGATGGTACGGTACAGTGCACCGGTATCCACATAAATAAATCCTAATTTTTTCGCGGCTGCTTTGGCAGCGCTGCTCTTTCCTGCACCGGCAGGCCCATCAATCGCAATTGCAAACATAATCAAAGGCTCCTTTTTCTTATTTATTCCAGCTGTCTGCAGCTAATATTCCAGTAGCAAATGCAATCTGCAAATTAAAGCCACCGGTATAAGCGTCGACATCCAGCACTTCGCCTGCAAAGTACAGGCCAGATATTTTTTTTGATTCCATGGTTTTGGGATTAATCTCCCGTACAGAGACGCCGCCAGCTGTGACGATTGCCTCTTCTACCGGACGGAATCCCGTCACCGTAAAAGTCATTGCACGAAGCACATCAGCCAACTTCATACGCTGCTGGCGGGTAATCTGGTTGCACTTGGTTTCTCCTGAAATTCCCGAGCGGGCAATAGCCACTGGAATCATTTTTCTGGGAAGTAAGGCTCCCAAAGAATTGGAGAAATCGCGATTGCGGTTTTCCGTCAAATCACGCTGCAACCGGGCGTCCAGCTGTTCTGGAGAAAGCGCTGGTTTCAGGTTCAATGAAATACGGTACCGACCAGGCGCCATATCGCGCATATGGGCGCTGGCGCTCAGAATCACCGGGCCGGACAGACCGAAGTGCGTAAAAAGCAGTTCGCCGAAATCTTCATAAATGACTTTCTTTTTCACAGTATCACGCACTTCAATTGCACAGTTGCGCAGCGAAAGTCCCTGCATTGCACGGCAGTCTTCCACTTCTTCTGTGCACAGCGCAACCAGTGAAGGGCGTATGGGTACGATGGTATGGCCGACGCTTTTCGCCAGACGTACTCCATCCCCATTTGAACCCGTTCCAGGATAGGACGAACCGCCGCAGGCAATCAGTACACGCGGTGCGGTATATTCTGTGTGGTCTTTCAATCTTACACCACACACAGCGCCATCTTTTACCAGAAGCTTTTCTACCGCACATTCTGTTCGCAGTGTGACATGGTTGCTTCGTACAAAATGTACCAGAGCATCTACAATATCGGATGCATGGTCAGACTGTGGGAACACACGGTTTCCGCGCTCTACCTTAAGCGGCACTCCCAATCCCTCGAAAAACCGCACGGTATCTTCTGGGGCAAAGCGCGCTAACGCACTGTACAGGAACCGCCCATTGGTGGGGACAGATGCAATTACCTCTTCTGGCGGACAGCTGTTGGTCACATTGCAGCGTCCCTTGCCCGTAATCATCAATTTTCGCCCTGGACGCTCCTTCTTTTCCAGAAGCAGTACCCGCAATCCATTTTGTGCGGCAGTTCCCGCGGCCATCATCCCAGCGGCTCCCGCTCCAATGACGATTGCGTCAAACTCATATGTCTGATTCACGTTGTGTCTCCTCATCTACCTTTTCATACACGCCATAACGATCCCAAATCTCTTCCAGACGCCGCAAGTTTTGACTGACTGTTTCTTTTTTGCGAATCGCCACCGTGACAATAAAGGCATTGATCAAACTCAAAGGGGCTACCAGCGAATCGACGAAGGATGCCATATCACTGCGGGCACGCAGCACATACTGTGCAGCTTCTGCCAATGGAGAAAGCGGGCTATCCGTAATGGCAATCACTCGCGCTTTGCGGTCAGATGCCAGATGCAGTGCTTTTACCACTTTTCTGGAATATCGCGGGAAGCTGATACCGATGACCGCGTCTTTTTCCCCGACGTTTACCATCTGCTCAAAAATTTCCGCCTCGCTGGTACAGTTGACCAGCTGAACATTCTCAAAAATCAGATTCAAATAATACGACATGAATGTCGCCAGCGCATGTGAACTTCTTGCACCGAGAATATACACCCTACGCACATTGGTAATTGCATCCACTGCCCGATAAAATTCTTCATGGGAAGTTTCTTCCATGGTTTGCCGGATGATATCAATATCCTGATTTAATACAGCCTTCAAAAGCTGCTCTGGTTCCAGATTTTGAGAAGTAATCTCCAACCGCTGTACACTGGTCAGACGGCTGCGAATCATCTCCTGCATAGCGCGCTGCAATTCCGGATATCCCGAATATCCGATTTCCGTTGCAAAACGAACAACTGTAGATTCGCTGACACCTACGGTTGCCCCCAATTTGGAAGCTGTCATAAATGCTACCTTATCATAGTGCTCTTCAATATACTTTGCAATCCGCTTTTGCCCTTTGGAAAAGTCAGACATTTTCTCATGGATTCTGGCCACAAGTTGAATATTCACATGCTTCAACTCCAATTCTAAAAGATCTTTCCGTTCAAAAATGACATAATACGAAGTATCTCATTCAATAGTATCCTCTATTCTCGGAAAAATCAAGTCTTCTTTTCTCTTTTTTCTTTAATTTTGCAGGAAAAGCAAAATTTCAATTCATTTCGTTTTTTGTAAAATAAAAACCGGGTTCTCAAAAAAGAACCCGGAATCACAGATTTATTTTATCGATTTCCTTTTCGAAATGTTTTGGCAATCATAGGATGCAGACGCTGCCAATATACCGCAACCAATCCAGAAAGAGCAAAATCATATATCACAAAAACGATGTTTGCCGCCACAGCCAAGATGACTGGTGTGTATAGACCAAATTCAAAGAAAGTCTCCGAAGGAATCTGAAGCACCAAGACAACCAGCAATACATCTGCCGCCATTGCCGCGTTCAAGACCAGTAACTTGAGCACCCATGAAAGCGCCCCTGTATGCAGATGTTTTTCGATCAGAGCTTTGAGTACTGGATAATATCCGAAGAAAAGAATATACATAAAAAACGCTTCTTTGTCTGCCATCAGGAAAAAGGAAAGGACTGCACAGACGGCAAATACCGTCCATCCCCACCGAATTCCAATTTCAACGACAACCGGCATCAGGAGTACACCAGCAAGCGCCGGCAGTGCAATGGTAGCGGTAGGAAACACATTTGTCAGAAAAAGCAGGACAACGCTCAAAGCTGCGGCCATTCCGCAAAACGCAACACGCAGAGTGGATTTCAAGGTTCAGCGCCCCCTGTCAGCAGCAAGCAATCAGATCGCCGCCCATACATTCACAGCAGCAATCCGCGCAAATCAGCGAAGAACACACGTCACAGGCATTACAGCCACCCGTTCCCTGCATATTGGGATTATATCCGCCATAACGGCCACTGCGCTGGTTAACCACCTGGTTCATGGCCGCACGATATTCAGGATTAGACGGGTCCATCTGACAGGCTCTGGAAAAATGATTGGCAGCCTCCTCCAGCCATCCGCGCTTATACAGCACGGTACCTTTGAGAAAATACCATTCTGCATTCCGGCCATCCATCGGTACACCGTTCAGAATCTGCTCTGCGTCGGCAATTCTGCCGGCCATGATAAGATTTCTCACATCATTAAAACCGGAATTTTGTCTGGGAGCCCCATAACCATAATTCTGCTGATAGGGATTCTGCTGGTTTTGCTGATACTGTGCTGAACCATTCCGCCGCTGAGAAACAATCGTATCATATGCCTCATTGATCTCTTTCATTTTCTCAGTAGCGAATTCAGACAGGGGAGTATTGGCAAAATTATCAGGATGATATTTTTTCGCCATCTCTCGATAAGCTGCTTTTACCTCGTCGTCTGTTGCTGACGGCGAAATTCCTAAAACCTTATACGGATCGGACATTCTTCTTCTCCTTTGCGTGCAAAAATAAAATTTCGCGCTGCATTTCCGGCAGACCTTTTGTGATAATATTTTCGATGATCGGCCCAAACCGGTTCCATTCCAAAAGGGTAAGCGGTGCGATGATTCGAGAAATTGTCATATTGAGCATCTGGTTGCAGGTTTCTTCCGCCTGGCGGCGGATCTCCCCTTCCAGCAAAGCTCCTTTGGGTAAATGAAGCGATTCAGCTAGTGGGTTAAAGTGCCCTTTCAGCAGGTCTTCCTGTAAATCGTCCGCAGCATCCATCAGGTAGATCCAGCGTCCCAGAAAGTATCCAAACTGTTCCAGAATCAAGCCCAGTTTTTCATCTGTGCCTGCTTGTGTGCGTAGCACAAAAGATAAGAGCTGTGCGGTGGGATCTGCACAAGCATCGACCGAGACAGTTTCTGCCGTTTCTGCAAGCTTTTGTGCCTGCATATAACGGTCAACCGCCTGACGAAGCTCAGGATAGGCCCTTTCTGCCTTTTTGCAGGAGCGCTTTCCCAAAAGGCGCAGCACCCATGCCCGAACTTTTTCGCCAAAAGAACCGTCATTCCAGTCATCCTGCAATTTGGCATCGGTAAGCAGCACCGATAAAGCACCTGCATAACAAAATGCTTCCTCGCCACCCGAACAGAAGCTGCATCTTTTTAGGGGATTCACCACACAGCGCCCTTTTGAAAAAGCCGGGCACTCTTCCGAAAGCCCCATCAAAACCATTGCAAGAAAGGTGGCGTCATAGCTCAGCGTCAGCCGGGAGATTCTTCCATAAGCGAGCCCCATTTTTTTGCACAGAGTACAATAGACCCCGCGATACTGCTCGTATTCACGAACCAGCAGCTCCTCTTTCAGCGGACGAATATAGCCAAACAAACACTTCACCTCTATTATGAACTCCTATGCTCAACCTGTTCAGGTGACATTATTTTACTATAGCCTTCCCGGATAGGAAGTGAATAGATTGTAAATTTTTATTGTTTGAGAACAAAACGAGCCTGATTTTGGCAATTTAAGAGAAGTTTAACTTACAGAAAAACCGCTGCCCTAGAAAGGAGAGCAGCGGTTGGTTTTATTTTACTAAATAGTGATGCAGCGGTAATTTCCAGTCCCTGATTTTCTTTTTCAAATCGCTGGAAGTGACTTTTGAGGTCTTTAGAAGCGCATGATAAGAGCGTTTTTTCAGCTCGCTTTTTACTGCAGATGCAGAAAGTCCGTTGCGTAAAAGGATATCGATGCAATGCATCACTGCTCGTGGAAGTTGTTGGCAGTCCATCAGCTCCCTCAACTCTTCACAATCCGGATGCTCACACCAAAGAATATCCCGCACACGCAACATGGCTTCAATTTCCTGAAAGACATCTCGTCCGGCAGCTTCTTTCTCCGGAGCATTCCATTCCAGTTCCGGCACACGCTCCAGAAGCACAGGCGACTGCACCACTTCCTGTGCCCGCATCAGGCAGCGGCAGACAAACTCTTCTGCATACCCATACCGACAATCCGCCGTAAACCAAAGCTGATGCTCCAGCAGGAATTGCCGACGAAGAAGTAGAGAGGCCATGTCAATATAAAGTTTCCCTTCAAAACAAGCCTGCATATAATCTGTACCGCTTTTTTTCTTGACCACACGGCTGATCGCCTGCCTCTCTGCGAGGCGAGAATCAATTTGTGATGTACTGCCAAAGACAATATCTGCTCCCGTTAACTCTGCGGTGGACCAATAACTTTCGAGCACATCACGATATAGACGGCGCGCAAATATAAATGTGACATACTTTCCCTTTGCACGTTGGAGACCGGAATTCAGAGCATCCGCAGGACTCCCTTTCCCATTTTGCACAACGTATCCGCTGATCCCCAGATGATGAATCACGCGCAAAGAGGTAGCCACTGTGGCATCCTCGGAACCCATATCCACAATCAGCAATTCAAATGTAAATGAGCCCGTCTGCTTTACGATGTGTTCCAGAATACTGGGCAATTCATTTTCCAAATTCCTCACCGGAAAAATAATCGACACGTCCACTGTCTGCACGACCCTTCCAAAGATCCATTAAAAGCCGGAATACCCTAAACCAAACACTCCGAAGCAGGAACAGCCTATCAACATTAATAAATAAAAGGCTGTCTGACGGAGAAGTTTTCAGGTCACTCAGCGTGTACTAAGTATACCACAAATCACCGCGAACAGACAGCCAATTATCACAGAAAAAAACTTACATTTTTGTTAGATTTCCACTTTTGTACCGCCAGCACTGCGAATGGAGAGCACATGGCAGGTTCCCTCGCCAAAAACGGCTTCCAGCTCGGAGCGATAGGTTTCCAGCATTTCTACCGGCACAAATGCCTGAATCGTACCGGCAAAGCCGCCGCCATGTACACGCCAAGCTCCCTTACCGGCCAGAATTTTTTCTGATACTGCCAGTGCCAGAGAGAGGCCCTGCTCAAAGGGATTGCTGCAAGCAAAAACATTTTGCAGACGGGTAGCCGAAGAGCGTCCCGAAGCAATAATTTTCTCTTTGAAACCCTCAAAATCGCCTGCTTTCAAAAGGGCAGCTTCCTCCTGTGCAATGCGGTTATCACTAAAGAAGTGCATTGCGCGCAGTACCGCACGGTCGCCTACCTTTTTGCGCAATTCGCCCAGATGGCTCCAGAACAGTGCTTCATCTGCATCGCGCAGAACTTCTGCACCCAGCAGTTTGGCAACTGCTTTCATTTCTACAGGAATGGCGGCATAATCGCCGGTCAAATCGGCATGGTTTCCGCCGGTATCCACGATGCAAAGGGCATAACCATTCTGGGTCAGGTCAAAGTCCACCTTTTCCAAAACGGGCTTTTTGGGGGCGTGGAAATCAATCGCTGTAAAGCCGCCTACACTGCTGGCAGTCTGATCCATCAAGCCAGAAGGCTTGCCAAAATACACATTTTCAGCATACTGTGCAATCTGTGCTGCCGTTACCGGGTCGATTGCGCCATCGTTAAACAGGTGACTGATAACCGTTACAATTGCCACTTCAAAAGCAGCAGAACTGGAGAGTCCGGAACCTTTGAGAACCTGTGTAGCAGTATAGGCATTGAAACCACCAATCTGATAACCCAGTTCCTGACAGCGAGCGCAAACACCGCGAATCAGGGAAGCTGATTTTTCAGCTTCTGCATCCTGTACGGAAAGATCAGACAGATCGACAACATCCATCTTTTCATATTCCGCAGATTTCAGGCGGACAACATTTTCTCCGTTGGCTGCTGCTGCCGCCACAATGTCCAGATTCACCGCTGCTGCCAACACACAACCATGGTTATGGTCTGTATGGTTTCCGCCCACTTCGGTTCGGCCCGGAGCGCTGAAAAATGCCAGAGATTCGGTTTTTCCATAATACTGCTCATATCCCGCTGCAATTTCCTCATAGCGGGCCTTCTGGGCAGCCAGGTCGTTTTGATACAACTCTGCGAATTTTGTAATCATGCCGGTTACCTCCTGTTATTTTCCGAAGCGTGTCTATGAGAGCTGCTTCGGAGATAAAATATGACTACGCCTGTGGCGCAAAATGGCTGAATCATTGGACAGGCTTTCTTAAAATTATACAAAACTGCCTGTCAGCCGTACACAATTTCAAACGTTCTGCAATCCTTCTATAAAAAGTATATCAAATCCTGCGGAAAAAGGACAGAGAGAAATGGTGCATAAACATGAAAGATTCTTTCATTTCAACCATCGGAGGCTCAAATTTTTCTGCTTCGTGCGTGAAATATCACTTGCCTGCGCATAAAACTATTCCAAATGCATATATCCGTCAGCTTCCTGCCAGGGAACAAGAAATCCGGAACCGTGTGAACAAAATACCGAACCTGCCGGATTTTCGGTGTCGCGCTCCGGGTCATATCCGGAAGCTTCCACAATCTCTTCCTGATTCCGGCAAGGTTCATAACCATCCAATCGAAGCGAGATGCTTCCCTGTCCGCGGGTATAATTGGTCAGTTCGCGCGAATACGAGATCAAACCTTCTACCGGTGCGCGTCCCCGGATGCACACACGTTCCCCTTCACTTTCAGGTGTTTCAAATGAACCGCCGATTTTTTGAATATCGGTGAGTAATCGACCGGAAAGTTCCACCGGAAGAGAAGCAGTAAAGGCATACCAAGGTTCCAACAGTACATTCTGCGCTTTCATCAAGCCCTGCCGGATAGCACGATAAGTAGCTTCGCGGAAATCTCCGCCTTCGGTATGTTTTTCATGGGCGCGCCCTGCCAGCAGTACTACACGCAGATCGGTTACCGGAGCACCGGTCAGCACACCGCGATGCTCTTTTTCCATTACATGTGTTTCTATCAGCCGCTGCCAATTCAGTGCCAGAAAATCTGTTGAGCACTCGCTGGCAAAACAAATCCCACTGCCCCTGGGAAGTGGTTCCAAACGCAGACGCACCTCTGCATAATGGCGCAGTGGTTCGAAATGTCCGCGCCCTTCTATCGGGGCAGCGATGGTTTCCCGATACAACACTTTACACGGCCCAAATGTAATTTCCTGGGAAAAACGCTGCCTGCACAGCTCTTGCAGTACTTCCAGCTGGATTGCCCCCATCACATGGACGCGGGTCTCCTGTAATTCTTCCAGCCATTCTACGCGCAGCGCTGGTTCTTCATCTTCTAGCAGACGAAAATAGGAGAGCATAGTTTTTGCCGGGCATTTTTGTGAATCAAACTGTACTGCCGCCGCCAAGGCCGGCTCTGAAACCAGCCCTATTTCTGACTCTTCCCTGCCAAGAGAAGCCCCTGCCTTCGCAGAGGGCAATCCTGCAACCGCGCACAATTCCCCAGCTTGCACCTGTTGAACAGTCTGATATTTTTCACCGCTGTAACGCCGAATTTCACTGACCTTTTCGCCGTCAATCGATTCGCGCACATGCAGCGTACCACCGGTAACACGCAGAAAAGCAAGGCGGTTTCCCTTATGATCGCGCCGAATCTGACAGACCCATGCGGAAAAGGGTTCTTCCAATCCACCCGGCTCCGGTACCAATTCATGTAGCCTGTCCAGCAGGACAGAAATCCCGCTGCCTGCCAAAGCACTGCCCTGTACACACGGACAAAGCTTTCCATCTTTCAATAGTGAGAAAAGCAGGCCTGGCCATTCCTCCGCTAAAACTTCTCCGGCCAGGTACCGTTCCAATAATTCATCGTCTTCCCCGGCAGCCAGTTCCATCATCTCTTCGATGATTCCCGCTTCTGCGGCGGGTACTGCTGTGCAAAAACGCTTTTCCAGTTGCTTGCGAACTCCTTCTGGGTCAGCCCCAGCGCGGTCTGTCTTATTCAGGAAAAAGAATGTTGGGATACCGTAACGCCGCAGCAGCCGCCAGATGGTCTCCGTGTGTCCTTGTACGCCCTCTACACAGCTAACCACCACAACGGCAGCATCCAACACGCGCAGACAACGCTCCATCTCGGCAGAAAAATCAGCATGTCCAGGGGTATCCAGCAAATACCAGGGGGCGTCTTTCCAGATAAACGGCGCCTGCCCTGAAAAAATGGTGATACCGCGCTGACGTTCCAGCGGGTCGGTATCCAAAAAACTGTCCTTGTCATCCACCCGACCGGCCTGCCGGATGGTATGGGACTGGAACAGAATTTGCTCCGAAAGGGTGGTCTTGCCGGCGTCTACATGAGCCAGCAGCCCCACCACACGGGTTTGGGGCATATTGTTCTCCCCTTTCTTAGTTTTCTTCCGCCATCGCGGTCAGTTCTTCTTCGGTAATCACGGGAATCCCCAACTTTTGCGCCTTGGTAAGTTTGCTGCCAGCTTCTTCTCCCGCCACAACATAGGAAGTCTTTTTCGAAACAGAACCGCTTACCTTGCCGCCCAGCCGCTCAATCAGCGCAGAAGCCTCACTGCGTGTCATGGTGGGCAGCGTGCCGG
This sequence comes from uncultured Clostridia bacterium, assembly GCA_946484175.1. Classification (GTDB taxonomy): domain Bacteria; phylum Bacillota; class Clostridia; order Oscillospirales; family Acutalibacteraceae; genus Heritagella_A. The sequence goes on along the minus strand of CAMLSX010000009.1, from coordinate 44,575 downwards.
TCAGTACAAAAGTTTTTCCCGCAAAACGGGTGTCTGTCTGCGTTTCCTCTGCCGTCATATTCAATCCAGCCTGCCGCAATGCACCGATCAGGTGCAGACTACCAGGCAGCTGCAAAAACCGCACAACGGCTTGTGCCATAATTCCACCGAAGCCATCGATAGAGGCGATTTCTTCTTCGGAAGCTGCCAACAAGGCATCCATCGTGTGGAATCGGGCGGCCAGCAGCTTAGCTGCTTTTGCTCCGATATGCGGAATACCCAGCGCAAAGATCAATCGATATAGATCGTTTTGACGGGATTTTTCCAGCGCATCCAGCAGGTTTTGCGCGGACTTTTCACCCATGCGTTCCAACCCAGCCAGCTGTTCCATCGTCAGAGAGTAAAGGTCTGCCGGGGTATGCAGCAGGCCCGATGATGTCAATTGTTCCAAAATTGCCGGACCAAGACCGTCGATGTCCATCGCGTCACGCGATGCGAAATGAATGAGATGACGCAGCAGCTGTGCCGGACATTCGGGGTTAGTGCAGCGAATCGCCGCTTCCCCTTCCTCACGTGAAACCGGTTCTCCGCAGGATGGGCACACCTCAGGCATCTGGAAAGGTACACTGTCCGGCGCATGAGAAACCACCGAAACAACTTCGGGAATAATCTCACCTGCTTTGCGCAGAATGACGCACGACCCCACACGCAGGTCTTTCTCGGCAATAAAATCTTCATTGTGAAGAGTTGCACGGCTGACAGTAGTGCCCGCCAGCAACACCGGCTCAAAAACGCCGGTAGGAGTCAAAACACCGGTACGACCCACATTGATTTCGATGGAAAGCAGTGTCGTTTCCTTCTCCTCCGGCGGATATTTGAATGCTTCTGCCCAACGGGGAAATTTTGCGGTGCTGCCCAGCTGATTTCTCTGTGCAAAGCTATCTACCTTTACAACTGCGCCATCAATTGAATACGGCAAATTTCCTCGCATCTCTCCAATTCGCCGTATTTCTTCGATTATCTCCTCTATAGACGTGCTTTTATGATAGAACGGAGCCACTGTAAAGCCCAAAGCCTTCATACGCTCTAATGACTGCTCGTGACCGGTTAGCTCCTCCCCTTCGATCTGCTGGATGTTGAAAACAAAGATGTCTAGCATTCTGGAAGCGGTCACTCGGGCATCTTTTTGACGTAAAGAACCTGCCGCAGCATTGCGGGGATTTTTAAACGGTTTTTCCTCATTCAGTTCCTGTCTGGCACACAGCTGGAAGAAACTGTCGTGAGACATATAGACTTCTCCACGCACTTCAATAAAAGGAACCGGTTCTCGCAGACGCTTTGGAACCGTGCGGATGGTTCGGATATTTTCCGTAACATCTTCTCCAACGAGTCCATCGCCGCGGGTAGAGCCGCGCACCAGAACTCCATCGCGATATTCCAGCGAAACAGAAAGGCCGTCAAATTTGGGTTCCACTACATACTGTACTTCCCCGCATGTTTCACGCACCCGGCGATCAAAATCGCGCAGTTCCTCTTCAGAAAACGAATCGTGGAGGCTCTCCATGGGAACGGTATGCTCTACCGGAGCAAAGGTGTTCAGCGCCGGTGCACCGACTTTCTGTGTAGGAGAATCAGGCGTTACCAATTCCGGAAACTGTGCTTCCAGCTCCTCCAACTTCCGGTACAACATATCATATTCGTAGTCATTAATTTCAGGGGCATCTTCGGCATAGTATTTCTGGCCATGATAGGAAATTTGCTGCCGTAATTCTGCTGCCTGAATTTTTGCTTCTTCCAGTGTCATACATACACCTCTTCTTAAAAATAAAAAATCCCCTTCCCACACAGTATGCGGTTTCCCGCAGCCTGTAAGGAAGGGGGATATATTGGTTAATATACAGCGCTGAGCGGGTTCAGAACCCCGTATTCTTTGTTTTCCATATCGTCGATATAGCGAATAGCCTTACCGGCACCGTTTGCTACACAGTTTTCGGGTTCTTCTGCAACGCGCACCGAAATCTTGGTTTTCTTGGAAATCAGGGTATCAAAGCCAGCCAGATGCGCTGAACCACCAGTCAGAATAATGCCGTCTTCATAGACATCCGCCATCAATTCCGGTGGGGTGCTTTCCAGTGTCTCCTGAATCCGTCGGACAATCTGCATGGCGGGCTCAATCATGGCCTCCAGCATTTCATCGCTGGTAATATCTGCCCACTGGGGCAGGCCAGTCAGAGCATTTCTGCCCTTTGCGCGGAACACACGGGTTTCTTTCTGCGGATACACACAGCCAATGGCTATTTTAGCTTCTTCAGCCATACGTTCACCAATCAGCAGATTATATTTACGGCGAATGTACTTCACAATCATATCGTCAAATGTTCTTCCAGCTACCTGCATAGAAGAAGAAATAGCAATATCACTCAACGAAATCACTGCCATATCGGTTGTACCACCGCCGATATCCACTACCAAAGAGCCATGCGGCTTGGAGATATCCACGCCCGCACCCATTGCTGCTGCAACTGGTTCTTCAATCAGGCAGATTTTGCGTACACCGGTCGAGCTGATAGCGTCTACAACCGCACGTTTTTCCACTTCTGTGATGCTGCAGGGAATGCTAACCACTACACGCGGCATAAAAACACGGCTGCTGTGAAGCTTTTTCAAATAATACCGGATAAATTCCTGCGCAAGACCGAAATCGGAAATTACGCCGTTGCTCATGGGGCGGATTACCGCTGTTCTCTCAGAAGTACGCCCAATCATTTTATAGGCTTCTTCTCCCAACGCGATGATCCTGTCCGTAGCGATATCTACTGCCAGTACTGCCGGCTCAATCAACACGATGCCTTTTTTCTCCACATATATTTTGACGGTCGATGTACCCAGATCAATTGCAATATCAGTTCCTGCCACGATTTTCTCACCTGTCCTTTATGGTCTCCAGTTAAACTTCCATTATTATGATTTTCTTTTATTATAACACTGGTTGTGCAAAATAAAAAGCCCAATCCGCATGATAAAAAATGATTCTGTCTTCCATCAATATAAAACATTTTCGAGAAGATATTTCGGAACATCTTCACACTGTACCGAAAAAGATTCGCGCAGCCGATCATCGGCCTGTGACATCAATACCGGGTTCCCGACAGCCTCAAGCATGGGAATATCATTAAAATTATCACCGAACGCCATTACTTCTTCCGCCGAGATTTTCAGCGCACTGCAAATGGTGTGAATTCCGGTTCCTTTGTCGGCCAACGTAAAATCGAGCCAGCGAGGCCCTGCCACTGCACCATGAAAACGGTTTTCCCAACGAGGGGAGAGTTCCCGCTCGACGGTTTTGGTATCAGGAAAGCAGAACGCAGATACTTTAATGATATCCTCTGGTACTTCCTGTACATTGGAAAGCAGGCAGATATTGTTCCCTGTAAAATCACGAATCTGTACTACGATCTCCTGTTCTTTTGGAATGAGATAACTTGTATTGACACCGGAAATCAGCACTTCGCTGTCCGGCCTTGCCAGGATTTCCTCACAAAGCTGTTCGGCAAAGTAACGCTCCATCACGGTTTTCCCCAAAAGAGGCGCATCCTTTCCTATTCCATATACAGCGGCTCCATTTTCACAGATATAATAAATATCATCTGCTACCGGAGCAAACAATCGCCTAAGGCTGGAATATTGCCGGCCGCTTGCTGCACAAAAAAGGATTCCCTGTTCTTTCAGCTTTCGTATTACAGAAAAAATTTCTTCCGGAAGAGTCCGGACTCCGTTTTTCAACAATGTACCGTCAATATCGCTCGCAACCAACCGTATCATGCGTTCCTCTCTCTTTCTCTCCTAAATATACAAAACGGGGTACCGCCGCCGTCCCGCAGCAGTACCCCATACCGATTCTTCTACAGAACCAATACTTATTATAGCAGAGAAAAATTCCCGCTTCAACCATATTCTTCAGGATGCTTTCATAAAACGATCCAGTTTTCCAAAAACAAAGGATATAGGTTTCCATAACAGTAATGTAACAAAAACATTCCCCACGCAATGAAGGATGTCAAACGGAATACCCTGAATCCAATAGGCCAGCATAGTGGACGGGCCACCCAGGAAAAAGTAAGGTAAAGAACACAAGGCTCCATAACATAAACCAAATGTACCTGCTACCACTGTCCAAAAAAGAACAGAACGGTTTTTCCGGAACAGCCAGGCGATAAAAATCAGTAACGGCCAAATGTACAAATAACTGAACCACCACATGCCAAATCCAAAAGTAACACCTTCCAACAAAATAAATACGATAGTCGCCGGAAGTACCAGTCTTGGAAAATGCAGTGTGTACAGGATAATGAGAAATGCACATAGATGAATATTGGGCAAAGCGGAAAGTGACACTTGCTGAACATACAACAACGCTGCCAAAAAAGCCGTTACCACTACTTCTCTTGCTTTCATTACCAGCCTTCCTTCAAAGTGGCTGTAAAGGCATCCCCATCTTCAATAGGAGTGACATCTACGCCTGTCATCAGGTCTTCGCCGTTTTTGGAGAAACACCACCACTGCTGTTTGCTTTCATCCGCGGTAACTCCGTCAACTGTTTTCACAAATAGACCGGTTTCACTTTCGTCCCCTGCAACCAGTTTTTCCTGTTCCAGCGCACCTCGCAGAAACTCTTCATCTGTTTGGATCGTGTGTTTCCCTTGCTCTTTGTCGTCCACCATCACCGTAAAAGTAATTTCTTTGCTGCCCGAAACACCTTTTGGCCCCAAAAAATAATAGACAGACATCAACACTGCAACAGCAGCAAACAATGCAATAACGCCCAGCCAGATTTTTCTGTTTTTCATGAAGAATCCTCCATTCCCTCTTTTTCACAATTTCTTTTGCAAACAAAAGAGAGCATTTTGATTCGATTATACTCCCTCTGACAGAATGTGCTGGAAAAAACTGCACAGCTTTTGGTATTATTTTGACATTTTCTTCTGAGAAAATACAATAGATCGAACATCGTCTAAATCAAATAGAAAACTGTTTCGATTCTCACGGATTTCATTCAGGAATGGAGTTTCGGCCTTGCGTAAAACCGCCAGCACACGCTTTTGGACAAACAATTCCCGCAAAGCTTCGCGATAAGCTGGACTACTGTTTTCAAGGAAACCAATTTCATCTACCGCTACCCAATCTGATCGAGACGATGCTGCACGGCGCAGCATCTGTACGCCGAGACTTTCCATCGCATCTGTTTGCGGTACCATCTTCCCGTCTTCAAACCGGCCAATAACAGCCTGTTCCCCGGTCAGCCTGTCTTCCAGCACGATTTTTTCCGGCGGAGTCAAACGGTCTTTCCGCACAGCAAACGAACGTACTCCGGGAATGTTACGGCTTTGCAGCATTGCTTCCAGCAAAGTGGTCTTCCCCCGTCCCCGGCTGCCCGTCAGGAGCAAATGTTTCCGGCCGGAACGATGAAAAGCAGTCATCGTATATCGCTTCAACTGCGCGATGGCAGGCCTCTTTGCATGCTTCATACCGTTTCATCAACTCCTCCGCGCCAGGGGTCAGGGTGCTTCCTCCGCCTTTTGTCCCGCCAATTTTGCGCTGTGTCAGCGGAAAGCCCAGCTCTTCTTCTGCTCGATGGATAATCTTGGTGGCTTTTGTGTAAGCCATTCCCATCTGTATCGCTGCTGCCCGCAAGCTGCCCAATTCGCGCACCCCGCACAGCAATCGATACGGCCCTTCCCCAAAAATACGGGTATCTTCTTCGTTATACAGATAAAGTGCCAGACGGATCTGCATCCTTTCACCCCTTCATCATAAAATAATTTCCCCGGTGTTCGGCCAGTGTTATCGGGCCGTACAACTTGGAAAGTGCCTGCTGTAATTCTTCACATCCACAGGCCTGCATCGAAATATCACTACACAACTTGCCGTCTTTCATTAGCAGCAAACGGTCGGCATATTGCATGGCAAAATTAGCATCGTGACTGCACAGCAGGACACCTCTGCCCTCTTCGTGTGCCTGCGCCTGTAGGAGCTCCATGACTTTATGGCGGTTTTGAAAATCCAATGCGCTGTCCGGCTCATCCAGTACCAGCAGCGGTGCACCGCGCACAAAAGTACGGGCCAGCATCACCAACTGGCGCTGGCCTTCGCTCAATGATAAGATATCCCTTTCGGCAAGATGCTCCATCCCCACCCGCCTCAGCTCTTCCATGGCACGATGACGTTTAGCCTTTCCCGGTGTCTGGAAAATTCCCAACACTGGGTTATACCCCATCAGCACCACATCCATCACACTGAGCGGAATCGAGAGGCTGCTGCGCTGGGAAAGGTAGCTGATTTTCTGTGCACGGGCACGCTGAGAAAGCTGTGATAGCTCTTTCCCTTCCAAAAAGCATTTCCCACGAAAAGGCAGCAAGCCGCACACTGCGCGGATCAAAGTGGATTTTCCCGAGCCGTTTGCACCCAAAAGAGCGCATAACTCTCCATGATCAATTCGGAAGCTGACATCGTGCAAAATTTCGGGGCCGCCATATCCGGCACATAAGTGCTCTGCAAAAAGCAGGTCAGTCATTGGACTCCCCCTTTCGGCACAACAGGAAGAATAAAAACGGTGCGCCCAGCAGTGAAGTGATAATGCTGACCGGCACTTCACTGGAAGCGATGCTCCGTGCCAGGCAGTCGGCAATCAGCATTAGTCCGCTGCCTACTAAGCCAGAAAGGACTGTTGTAGAAAAGCGGCTGCTTTTTGTCAGCAAACGTGCGATATGCGGGGCAAGCAGTCCGATAAACGAAATCAATCCGGTTACACTCACAATGGCGCCTGTAATCAACGTTGCCAGAAGCAACACCAGCCGGCGCATCCATTTGACCGGTACCCCCAGCATACGGGCGTCTTCTTCTTCCAAACTTAACAGCAAAATTTGTCTATGAAGCAGAAAAATTCCCACAATTCCCAGCAAAGCCCATAAAATGACCCCACTGAATTTATCCATCGTGACATCTGAAAAACTGCCCATCGTCCAGAATTCAATAGAAGCCAACTGTTTTTCCGGGTCTGCCGTAAGCTTGAGCAGCATGAGGATTGCCTGCGCCAAAGCATTGATAACGATTCCTGAGAGCACAATGGTAGCAATACCCGAGCGGCGAGAAACAGCTGCCAGCGTTAAAGCCGCCAGCACTGCCGCCAATCCACCCGCAAATGCACATAAAGCAGTAGCCGCCACGCCTCCGCCTAAAAACAGGATTGCCGCCGCTGCACCGGCGGTGGCCCCTGAAGAAACCCCAATGATATCCGGTGCCGCCAGAGGATTCTGAAAAACTGCCTGATAGACACTTCCAGTGACCGCAAGACCAAAACCGGCTGCCAACGCCATACAAGTGCGCGGCAGCCGGAGAGAAAAGAAGACCTTTGCGCTCATGGAATCCTGAAAAACCTCTGTCCAATTAATGGAATAGCGGCCAATCACCAAAGAGGCGACCGTAGCAGCTGCTACAATCAAACATGCAGCCATAAAGCAGGCCCTGATTTTTCTCTTGTTTTCCATCATCGCAAAAAATTATTTTGTCAGCAAGCTCTGGTCAATTTCCACGTCGTAGAAGGTGAGATAAAAATCTGCGGCATCCTTCTGGAAATCTTCAAAGCTGTACACATCGTCGTGCAGCACAGCAGCCATCCAACGGCTACCAAGCATGGCGCTGGGCACCGGGGAATCCCACGCCTCAAAAGAGGAGGGCATCTCGTACACGCGGCCATTCTTTACAGCGTCTACGTCGGCCAGCTGCGCATCGTTCAGGACATCGTCGCGCGTATATTCTGCTTCGGGGACGATCACGATTACCTCAGGATTCCATTCGAGCACCTGCTCATAGGAAACCTCTGCCCAGTAATCGTCTTCCAGCCCGGCAGCCACATTTTCACCGCCGCCCAATTCAATCAGTGTGTTCTGGTACATTTTCGCACCGGCAGTGCTCAAAAAGCTGCTGTTGCCACCCAGGTAAACCTTCGGCTTCTCTTCTGAACCAACGGTTTCTTTGAGGAAAGCCTGGGTTTCTTCGTTATAGTTCAAAAGCTCATCAGCTTTTTCCTGTGCGCCGACTGCTGCACCCAGCATTTCAACGGTTTCGTTCAGCAGATCCATATCTTCCGGATTTACCAGCAGAACATTGATGCCCAGATCTTCCAACGCTTCGGTCTGGTCTTTCAGCTTGAGGGGAAGAATTACCAGATCAGGTTCCAGTGCTGCGCAGCCCTCCAGGTCAAACTGCTTGGCAGTTCCTACGCTGGGAAGCTCCAGTAAGTCGGCAGCAGCCAGGCTGTAAATGGGACGGCTATCAGCTTTTGCCTCAATGCCCACCAGCTTTTCTTCCTGTCCCAATGCAATGAACATGGAAGTGGTAATATAATACCCGCTGACAAGCTTTTCCGGCTCTTCTTCAATTGTAATCTCACGTCCGGCAGCGTCTGTCAGAGTAACCGGATAAGAGGCCTGCGGTTCTTCTTCCACAGCAGAAGAAGTATCAGATACCTCCGGGGTGGGAGTTGCTTCTGGCGCAGAAGAAGATTCCCCCTGCGTGCATCCGAAAAGCGACAACGCCATGGCGCCTGCCAGCAACAGGCAGATCAATTTTTGTTTCATGTCATGATTCCTCCAACTATCGTTATAGTTTTTAAACTATAACGATAGTACCACAACTTTTCTCGAGAAGTCAAGAAAAGTTTGGAATCAGGAATTTTTGTCCACCTGATGGAAGGTTTTCAGGTTACCGGTTTTATTGCTGCGTTTGGCAAGCTCTGCTTCCACTTCTTCCAGTGTGATGCCCTCGTTGACCATCAGAACCATCAGATGATACAACAGATCAGAGATCTCCAGCACGGTTTCGCTGTTATCCCCGTTTTTTGCGGCGATAATCACCTCGCTGCACTCTTCCCCGCATTTTTTCAGAATTTTATCCAGTCCTTTTTCGAAAAGATAGCAGGTATAAGAACCTTCCTGCTTTTCTTCCTTACGGCTGACAACAGTTTCGTACAAAGCCTGTAATGCGTTGTTCATGGGGCTCATTCCTTTCTGTTACTGATTCCAGATGTTTTTAAAGAAACAGCTGTGAGAACCGGTGTGGCAGGCATTTCCGGTCTGGATGACCTTTACCACCAGTGCATCGTCATCACAGTCTGCGTGAATAGAAACCACTTTCTGCACATGGCCGGAGGTTGCGCCTTTGTTCCAGAGGGACTGGCGGCTGCGGCTGTAAAACCAGGTATAACCGGTAGAAAAAGTACGTTTCAGGGACTCCCGGTTCATATAGGCCAGCATGAGAATTTCACCGGTTGCAGCTTCCTGTACCACTGCGGGAATCAGATCGCCCTTCTGAAAATATTGCTCCACAAAGTCGTCCATTGCCTCTTCGGAGTGCATGTGCTTGCCGGAAATCCGGTGAGCAGCCAAAACAGCCGTTTTTAAGTCCAAAGAGCCTGCATACAGGGACTTTCCACAAATAGCGCCGTACAGGTTCAGGTCATGGAGGTCGATAATATCTTTCAGGTTGCTCACGCCGCCGCTGGCGATGATATTGCAGGAAACTGCATTGTTGATTTTGTCCAGCATTACCAGATTGGGTCCATTCAGCATGCCATCCCGCGAGATATCTGTGACAATCAGATACCGCACACCGATATCCTCCATACGCTTGGCCATTTCCAGATAGTCCACATCGGAGGTCTCCAGCCAACCTTCTGCGGCAACTTTTCCGTCCCGGGCATCAATGCCCACGGCGATTTTCTTACCGTATTTTTGAACCGCTTCCTTGACAAATTCGGGACTTCTCAAAGCGGCAGAACCCAGAATAATTCTCGACACGCCGTTTTGCAGGTAATACTCCACGGTATTCATATCCCGGATACCACCGCCCACTTCTACATGCATCTGGGTATCCTTCACAATGTCAAAAATGGTGCTGTCGTTCTGCGGTTTGGCGGCTTTTGCGCCATCCAAATCCACCACATGGAGCCAGCGGGCTCCGGCATTGGCAAAACGCCGAGCTGTCTCCACCGCATTCTCGGCAACCTTCTGTGCAGTGGCATAATCACCCTGATTCAATCGGACACACTGTCCTTCATGGAGATCGATTGCAGGTAAAATAACCATACATACTTCCTTTCCCGGCGGTTTAGCCGCCGCATCCGTTTCCCGCCATGCGGGATTCATAAATCTTCTTTTCTTTCTTTATTAATTAGCAATTTTTATTTCCAGTATATCACAAAATCCCCTTGGTGGAAAGTACCCCGCCGCCGCTGAGCGCCGTGGCTTCCCGCAGAGCATGGGCAGCCGCTTTGAAAAGGGCCTCAATCATGTGATGGGAGTTTTTGCCGTATTCCACCCGCAGATGCAGTGTCATTCCGGCATTAAAGGCCAGCGCCCGGAAAAACTCTTCGGTCATGCAGGTGTCAAAGTCCCCCACCCGCTCTTCCGGGAATTCCCCCTGAAACACCAGAAACGGACGCCCGCTGATGTCAACAGATGCAAATGCTAATGCTTCGTCCATAGGCACGAAAAAGCTGCCGAACCGGCAAATGCCGCCTTTGTCTCTCAACGCTTTGGCGAAGGCCTGTCCCAGCACAATGCCGGTATCCTCGATGGTGTGGTGGCAATCCACATACAAATCGCCCTCTGTATGGACTTTCAGACCAAAGCCGCCGTGAACGGCCAGCGCTGTGAGCATGTGGTCAAAGAAACCGATGCCAGTCTCAATTTCAACTGAACCACCATCCAGAGAAACCGTCACAGTAATATCTGTCTCTTTGGATTTTCTTGCAGCTTGTGCGACGCGTTCCATTTCCATGCTGCTCCCTCCTTTTATCTGATGAAAAATTCTTTTAGCACATCCAGTACTGCTCGATTTTCCTCTCGAGTTCCAGCAGTAATTCGCAAATAACCGGCAAACTTTCGAATGGCAATGCCTTTTTCCAGCATATACTGGAAAATCTCCGCATACTTGCCGGTGCGGATAAACACAAAATTGGTGTCGCTCTCAAAGACTTCTATTTCGCCGGGAAACCTTTCCGCCAGCGCCTTCACGCCATCCAGCAGCTCTTTTTTGGAAAGGAGGATTTCGTCCAGCGCGGCTTTGGATTCCTCTTTCCGGCGAAGAAGTGCCGCTCCGGCTGCCTGGGTGAAGGAATTCAGGTTGTAGGGAGACTTCACCGCTTTCAGTGCGTTGGTCAGCGGCAGTGCACCCACCGCAAACCCCAGACGCAGGGCAGCACCGCCAAAAGCCTTGGAACAGGTGCGGAGAATCAGCAGGTTATCATACCGGTTAAACTCCGGCAGCAGGCTCTGATCCCAGAAGTCCATATAGGCCTCATCCAGCACCACTAAGGTATCAACGGAAGTGAGGAGCCGCCGCACTTCTTCCCGGCCCAGCCCCAGCGAAGTGGGGTTACAGGGATTGGAGAAAATCAGCAGCTTGATGTCCTTTTCCCGGCACACTTTGATGACTTCCTCCACGTCAATCCGCAGATTTTCCGGCTTTTGCAGGGTAACGGGCACGCCTTCCGCAATGACGCCATAAAAGCGGTACATGGAGAAATCGGGCTCCAGCGTCAGGAAAGCGTCGCCCTTTTCCAGAAAGGAATTGCAGATAATGGAAATGAGTTCATCTGAGCCGTTACCGGCGGTAACGTTCTCCACGGGAACCTGATAGTAGTCGGCAAAGGCTTTGCACACCTCAGCGGCAAGGGGGTCGGGGTATCGGTTCAGAACCAGCTCCGACGCAATATGAGCAAATTCCTGCCGAAGATCCTCCGGCAGGCCAAAAAACGACTCATTGGCATCCAGCCGGACGGCATATTCCCCGGAAATGGGGTCATAGGGCTTTAGATTGCGAATTTTCTCGTTGAGCTGGTACATGGTTTTCCCTCGTTTCTGCTGTAATAATACGTATCAAACAGGCTCTGCAAAATAGCCACATCCTGTAGGGGCGGTTATCAACCGCCCGCTGACCTTTTTAAAAATCTTTTTTCCGCACCTGAATGGAATTGGCGTGTGCAGTCAATCCCTCAGTTTCGGCCAGACAGATAATGTCCTCTGCCGCTTCTTTCAGTGCCGGTTTGGTGTAATAGATAAAGCTGGATTTCTTCACAAAGCTGTCCACCGACAGAGGCGAGAAAAACCGCGCAGTGCCGCTGGTGGGGAGCACATGGTTCGGGCCTGCAAAGTAGTCGCCCAGCGGTTCGGGGGAATAGTTGCCCAAAAACACCGAGCCGGCGTTGTCCATCCGCCCCACATACTCCATGGGGTTCTCACAGCAGACTTCCAGATGCTCCGGAGCCAGGTCGTTTGCAAACTCCACCGCTTCGTCCATGGTTTCGCAAACAATAATCGCGCCAAAATTCGTGAGGGCTTCATCGATAATGTCCTTCCGGGACAGGGTAGCCATTTGCTTTTCCAGCTCCTTTACCGTTTCCACTGCCAGCTTTTCGCTGGTAGTGATGAGGATGGAGGAAGCCATGCGGTCGTGCTCTGCCTGGGACATGAGATCTGCCGCCAGATAAGCGGGCTTTGCCGTTTCGTCAGCCACAATCAGAATCTCGCTGGGGCCTGCAATCATGTCGATATCTACCGTGCCGTACAGCTGCTTTTTCGCCGTGGCCACAAAGATATTGCCCGGGCCCACAATCTTGTCCACCTTGGGAACCGTTTCGGTGCCAAAGGCCAGCGCTGCCACTGCCTGTGCGCCGCCCATGAGGAACACCCGATCAACACCGGCCACCAGCGCGGCTGCCATAATGTCCGGGTTGGGCTTGCCGTTTTTGGCAGGAGGCGTCACCATGATGATCTCCCCCACCTCGGCGATTTTGGCGGGGATGGCATTCATCAGCACAGAGGACGGATAAGCTGCCGTGCCGCCGGGCACATAGATACCCACACGATGCAGGCCGCGCACCCGCTGACCCATCATCACGCCGTTTTTCTGAGTGGTAAGCCAGCTCTGCTGCTTTTGCCGCTGGTGGAAGTCCCGGATATTGGCGGCGGCTTTTTCCAGCGCGGAAAGGAACTGGGGGTCACACTGGGAAGCCAGCTCTTTCAGCTCTTCTTTGGAAATCTCCGTCTTTTCCGGAGCTTTGCCGTCAAACTTTTCCGTATAGGCGCGCACCGCAGCATCGCCGTTTTTCCGCACGGTTTCGATGATTTCGGCCACAATGCCGTCCACCTTACGGTCGTTTTCCCCGATGCGCTCTTTCAGCTTTTCAATAAATCCACGGCAGACTTCCGCGCTGCCGGTTACAGTCTGAATCATATCAATACCCCTTTTCTTGGCTGTTTACTTTTTGCGGCCTGTTATTGCCACAAGATTCATATATCGTCCATTGTCTGCCTGCATCATGGCCCGATCTTCCACTGCATAGGGATTCTCCGTTGCGAGCCAGTCTGCCCACGCCTGATGGAAACAGTTCATTTCCCAGATTCGGAAACCGGACAAGCCCGGCTCCAGTTTTGGCCTCCACCAATCCATGGAATGCCACATTTGCAGCGCTTCTTCTTCCCAAAACGGCGCCATTTCCGCGGGAACATTCCCCAGCACTTCAAATTTCATTCCCGGAAAGGCCAGCGCTGCCAAGCCGTCTTTTTTCAGCAGCGGCAGCAGAAATTCTTTCGCAAATGTATCATTATTTCCGAAATAATGGTAGGAATCCACACTGACAATCGCATCAAAATAACCCTCTGCAAATGGAAGTGCCATTGCATCTGCATGGATGGGAATAATCTGATTTTCGAGCCCCAGACTGCGAAACCGCTGGTAATTTTCCGTTGCCGAAATCCAGAGGTCAGCGGCAAAGACCTGCACGCCATAGGTTTTGGCCAGATAGACAGAGGTCAACCCCCGGCCGCATCCCAAATCCAGCACACGCATTCCGGGTGTCAGCTTCTGCCCCTGCAAAAGCTCCTGCACAATGGTCATGGAGTTGGGGCCCATCATATTGTCGGACAAAAACTCCGGGGAAACACACCCGTCAGCCACGGACTTCATTCCTTTCTGATGGCCTCTTCCATCTTGGCGGAAAGAGACTCAATTTCCTGCTTGCGCAGCTTCATGCTGGCCGTGTTCACAATCAGCCGGGCGGAAATATCCGCTACCGTCTCCTTCACTTCCAGCCCATTTTCCTTCAAAGTGGAGCCTGTCTCCACAATGTCCACGATGGCATCAGAAAGCCCCAGCAGGGGCGCAAGCTCCACAGAGCCCTCGATTTTGATGACCCGAACGTCCATGGCCTTGCTTTCAAAAAAGGCACGGGTTACGTTGGGATATTTGGAGGCCACCGTTTTTTCGGAAAAGCCCTCATAAAAATCCTTGCCTTTGGGCCCGGCCAGGGCAAAACGGCATCTGCCGAAGCCCAAATCCAGCACCTCATAGAACCGGCTGCCGTTTTCCATGATGGTATCCTTGCCCACCACGCCCAAATCACACACGCCGTGCTCTACATAGGTAATCACATCGGCAGCCTTGGCCAGCACCACTTCGATGCTGCCGTCGCCAATGGGCAAAATCAGCTGACGGCCTTTATTGTGAACGGCGGTGCAGTCCATGCCCAACTTTTCAAACAGGGCCACAGTATCCTTTTCCAAACGTCCCTTGGTCAATGCAATGCGAAGCGGTTTCACTGGCACTCGCCCCCTTTCACGATTTCCGTTTTCCCGACAAGATCCACCCGGACAATGCCTTTTTTCCCGGCCAATGTTTTGGCTTCTTCCAGTGTGCCGCACAGGGCGTTTTCACAAATCAGTCCTTCCTCTTTGGAAAGCCTCTGGGCATACTGGATGCCTGCCAGTTCCATGCCTTCTTCGGCAAAAATCAACACATCGGGCTTTTTCACTTCTGCTCCCTGTCCCCGCTTCATCATAGCCTGTGCCACGGCATCCACGATGACGGAAAATCCCACGGCGGGCATGGGGGAATCAAACCGGGCCAGCAGGTTATCATACCGTCCGCCCAGCAGCACTGCGTCGCCCCACTCTTCCACATAGGCGCTGAACACCACGCCGGTATAGTAGTCATTGCGCTGCACCAGTCCCAAATCCACCATCATGCGGCTGCCAAGACCCAGACCGGACAAGGATTCATACAGCTCCTGCAAATAGCGGAGGGTTTCCACCGCTTCGGGGCTGCTGCACAGGGCAAAGGCTTCCTCGAACACCTCTTTGCCGCCAAAAAGACGGGGCAGCTTTGCCATGGCCCGCACGGCCGGACTGTCCGGCAGCTTTTCCAGAATGGTATTCAGAGCCGCGTAGTTTTTGGACTCGATGGTGCTGCGGATTTCCTCCCGCTCTTCCTCGCTGATGGGAAGCTCAGCCGCCAGCGCCCGGAAAAATCCTGCGTGGCCGATTTCCATACGGAAACCGGGCAGGCAGCTTTCCATGGCCTCTGCCGCCATGGCGATGGCCTCCACGTCAGCCCGCTTTCCGCCAACGCCCAGCAGCTCCACGCCGGACTCCACTGTTTCGTTGCTGCGGCCGGTGAGACCGGGATTGCTGCGGTAGATGGGCTGATTATAATAGAAACGCATGGGACGCTCCATATTCTGCAAACGGGTGGCGGCCAGCCGGGCTATGGGGGTGGTGGTATCCGGACGGAGCACCATCAGCCGCCCTTTCTGGTCGCTCATTTTGATCATGATTTCCTGGGGAATGCCGGAGCGGGCCGGCTCAAACACATCGTAAAATTCGATGCCCGGGGTAACCGCCTCCTGATAGCCGTGGGACACAAAGACCTGTTTCAGACGGCTTTCCGCCAGACGGCGGGCGGCACATTCCTCAAAGAGAAGATCCCGTGTGCCTTCGGGGGTAATTTTATTATAGAGTTTCATTGGTGACACCCTTCCTCAATCGGGAAATATCCACTGGTTTCGGGGCGCACACACAGATGCGCCCCTACACAAATCATGCTGTCTTGCTTTAGCGTGCTACTATGATATCACGATGCTGCTTTTCTGTCAATCCCTTTTTCTCTCAAAACAAGGTCATCTGGCTGCTCTCCGGCAGACCGGCCAAAGCCCCTGCTTCTTTCAGCGTCTCCACCACGGCTTTTGTTACCTTGGCGCGAGCCTGCAAGTCGTCAATGGAAATATAAGGTCCACCACTGGCTCTGGCTTCTTCCAGGCTGATAGCAGCGGATTCGCCCACACCGGACAGAGACGAGAAGGGCAGGCGGATTTTGCCGTCCTCCACCAGATACTTGTTGGCGGCGGACTTGTACAAATCAACAGGGAGTACTTTAATACCACGAGCCAGCATTTCATTGACAATCTGATAGGTGGAATAGGCGGCTTCTTCCTTTGCGGAAGCCTCTTTTCCCTTCATGTTGATTTCATTCATGCGCTGGCGAACAGCGGCACGGCCTTTTGTGACCACTGCCCCCTCAAAATCTTCGCCGCGGACTGAGAAATAGGCCGCATAGTACTCCACCGGTCTGTGAACCTTGTACCAACCCAGACGCAGTGCTGCGATCATATAAGCGGCAGCGTGGGCTTTTGGGAACATGTACTTGATTTTCATACAGGAGTCAATATACCAGTCGGGCACGTTGTGATCCTTCATGGCCTGCTTATGCTCGTCGGTGAGGAGCTTGGTCGCTTTGCCCTTACGGACAATTTCCATGATCTTAAAGGCCATTTTCGGCTCCAGCCCTTTCAGCATCAGATAGGTCATGATGCTGTCACGGGTACCGATCACCTCGGAAATGGTGCAGGTACCGTTTTTAATCAGGTCCTGTGCATTGCCCAGCCACACGTCCGTACCGTGGGAAAGGCCGGAAACCTGCAGCAGGTCAGAAAAGGTTTTCGGCTTGGAATCCACCAGCATCTGGCGCACAAAGGGCGTGCCCAGCTCCGGCAGGGAGAAGGTGCCGGTGACAGAATCGATGTCTTCCGGCTTGACCCCCAAAGCCTTGGTGGAGTGGAACAGGGACATGACGTCCGGGTCACTCATGGAAACATTCATGACGGGGATGCCGGTGTACTCTTCCAGATAGTGATAAATGGTGGGCACATCGTGTCCCAGCTCATCCAGCTTACAAATGGTGTCGTGGATGGAATGGAAGTCGAAGTGGGTGGTGATGTTGTCGGATTTCTGATCGTTGGCCGGGTGCTGCACCGGGCAGAACTCGTACACGTCATGACCCTTGGGCACAACCACCATGCCGCCGGGATGCTGGCCGGTAGTGCGCTTGATGCCCGTACAGCCGATGGCCAGCCGCTGCTCTTCCGCACGGCGCAGGGGAATGCCCTTCTCTTCCGCATACTTTTTCACAAAGCCTAATGCCGTCTTATCCGCCACGGTGGCGATGGTACCGGCCTTGAACACGTTGTCCTTTCCGAACAGGGTTTCCGTGTAGCGGTGGGCGCTGGACTGGTATTCGCCGGAGAAGTTCAAGTCAATATCGGGGGTCTTGTCACCGTCAAAGCCCAAGAAGGTTTCAAAGGGAATGGTATGGCCGTCCCGGTTGTAGTCGGCGCCGCACTTGGGGCACTTTTTCGGGGGCAGGTCGAAACCGGAACCATAGCTGCCGTCGGTGATAAATTCGCTGTTTTTACAGTTGGGGCAAATATAGTGGGGTTCCAGCGGGTTTACCTCGGAAATACCGGACATGCTGGCCACAAAGGAGGAACCAACAGAACCACGGGAGCCTACCAGATAGCCGTGGGCCTCGGAGTCCGCCACCAGCTTTTGAGCGGTCATGTACAGCACAGAGAAGCCGTGTTTGTTAATGGAGTCCAGCTCTCGCTTCAATCGCTTTTCTACGATTTCCGGTAGAGGATCACCGTATTTTTCTTTTGCCCGCTCCCAGCAGATGGAGTTCAGCTGCTCTTCTGCGCCGTCAATGAAGGGCGGGAACACACCTTCGGGAATGGGGCGCACAATATCGATACTGTCGGCGATTTTGTTGGGGTTGGCGACCACCACTTCATAGGCTTTTTCTTCGCCCAGATAGCGGAATTCTTCCAGCATTTCGGCGGTGGTGCGCAGGTACAAAGGCGCCTGCTCGGATGCATCGCTGAAGCCCTGTCCAGCCATGAGGATTTCCCGATACCGGGCATCTTTCGGATCCATAAAGTGAACGTCACCAGTAGCGACAACGGGCTTATTCAATTCCTCACCCAGCCGGATAATGGTGCGGTTGAATTCCTTCAAATCCTCTTCGCTGGAAGCAGTGCCGTTGCGAAGCATGAAGGCATTGTTGCCCAAAGGCTGGATTTCCAGATAATCATAAAAAGAAGCAATTTCACACAGCTTTTCCCAAGGCTCGTGACGAAGAATCGCCCGGAACAGCTCGCCCGCTTCACAAGCGCTGCCCAGAATCAGGCCTTCCCGGTTCTCTACCAGCACACTCTTAGGGATACGTGGACGCTTATAAAAGTAGTCCAGATGGGCGTAGGAGATAAGTTTATACAAGTTCCGCAGGCCCGCTTTATTCTTAACCAAAATAATCTGGTGATAGGTGGGCAGCTTTTTCGGGTCGCCGCCAGCCAGAGAAGTGTTGATATCCATCACCTTTTTGGCGCTGGTATCCTCTTTCAGGCGAATGAGCAGCTGCTGCAAAATCTGTGCCAGTACTGCCGCATCATCACAGGCACGGTGATGATTGAAGGGCGGCAGCTTTAGGTAATTGGCCACAGTATCCAGTTTGCAATTTTTGATACCTTTCAGCATGGAGCGGCACATGGGCACGGTATCGATATAGACAAAGGGAAAGTCCGTGCCGCAGCGTGCTGCTGCTGCCCGCATAAAGGAGGTATCAAACCCCGCATTATGAGCCACCAGTACCGGGTTATTCTCCCCGCAGAATGCATAGAAGGCTTCCAGCGCTTCTTTTTCGCTGGGGGCATCTTTGACCATGTCATCATTGATGCCAGTCAACTCGGTGATTTTCGGCGGAATGGGACGCTCGGGATTGACAAAGGTATCAAAGCTGTCGAGAATTTCGCCGTTTTTCATGCGAACGGCGCCAATTTCCGTCATGCGATCGTTTCCGGCGCTGAGACCAGTGGTCTCGATATCGAAAACGATATACTCCCCATCCAGCGGCATTTCCGTTTTTCCGGCAACAGCGGGCACCATGTCGTTGACGAAGTAAGATTCCACGCCGTAAATGACCTTCATTTCGCCGCCGTCCTTGCGGATGGCTTCCACCGCGTTCATGGCGTCGGGAAATGCCTGCGCCACGCCGTGATCGGTGATGGCGATGGCCTTATGCCCCCACTTAAACGCCCGTTTGATTAAATCTCCGGCAGGGGTCATACCGTCCATGCTGGACATATTGGTATGCAGATGCAGCTCGACCCGCTTTTCCTCCGCGTCGTCTACTACCTTCATCTGTTCCACGGTTGCCAGGCTCCGTGGACGCATCACATCTTCATGGTCGTATTTGTCGTACTCTACCTGTCCTCTTGCCAGCACGGACATGCCTTTTTTCAGGGTATCCAACATCTTGCACTGTTTGGCATCCTGGATGATTTTCAGGGTAATAGAGCTGGTATAGTCGGTGATACTGATAGAATAGATTTTCCGGCTTTTGTCCCGGGTTTCCTTGCTTTCCAGCTCGAAAATTTCGCCCCAGATGCAGGTGCTTCCAATGTCCGGTGTAACCCGCTCAATGGGGATCGGCTGAGCTTTGCCTATTCTTCCCAGAATATCCTTAGCCGTTTCCGGAAGGATAGACGGATACAGGTTTTCTTCTGTACGGACGCTGACAGTTTTGGGCTTACGAGGTTTTTGAGACTTACCGGGACGCTCGTTCATCATGGATTCGTATTGCTGTACTTCCTCCACAACAGATTCCCTGCGGCGGGTTTCTTCTTCCTTTTTAATAGCCTCGATATGTACTGCGTCTTCCGGTTCAAGCGAGAGCTTTCCCTCAAATTTCACATCCAGTGAAAGGCCGAATTCTTCCTGAATCAGGCTGGAGAGGGCTTTATCCAATTTACGAGCCAGCAATAACTCATGACCACCGTGTGAAAGGGAAACCAAAAAGGTATGCTCCTGCAAACGGGCAGTAGCTCCCTGAAAACTGCCATTGATACTGGCATCACGGCGCTTTAATTCTGCCGCCAGGCTGGGAAAGTAATCTGCCGAGAAGCTCTTTTCTGGAAAGCGAGGACGAATTACCGCATGTCCTACCTGCAAAGGAGAAGATTCCAGCAGCTTTTCGGCACGGAACAGGGTTTCATAGTCAACCGGCTCCGGGAAAAATACGGCAATTTCCAAAAAACGCCGTTCGAACTCCACCTGAATAGAGCGCACCTCTCCCCTTTTCACAGATTCCGGCAAAGAAGCACAATCGATTTGTTTTTCAAATAATTCTTCAAAACTCTTCATAGCGCCTACCATCCTTTTCACAATTCTATTCTATACATAAACGCGCCGCCTCCGGCTGATACACAGGCATCAATCCGGAGCGGCGCTCCGTTACAGCTTTTCAATTTCATCCATCAGGGCATCTACCAATTTTTCTTCCGGCACTTTATAAAGTACCTCACCCTTTTTAAAGAGTAACCCCTCTCCCATACCACCGGCAATACCGATATCTGCTTCCCGAGCCTCTCCGGGACCGTTGACCGCACACCCCATCACTGCTACGGTAATATCTTTCTGACAGCTTTCCAGGCGTTTTTCCACTTCTGCGGCAATGGAAATCAAATCAATCCGGGTTCTTCCACAAGTGGGGCAGGATACCAGTTTTGGCCCATGCCACATACCAAGTCCTTTAAGGATATCTTTCGCCGCACGAATTTCTTCCTCCGGGTCGGCGGTAAGAGATACCCGAATCGTATCGCCAATGCCACGCTGGAGCAGGCTGCCAATACCGATGGCGGATTTAATCAGCCCCATCCGGGCAGTACCCGCTTCTGTTACACCCAGATGCAGCGGATACTGGCATGCTTCTGATGCCAACTCATAGGCACGAATCATGGTGTCCACGCTGGAAGACTTAATCGAAATCACAATGTCATCAAAGTCGAACTTCTCCAGCAGAGATGCATGATACAGTGCGCTCTCACACAGCGCTTCCGGGGTCGAGCTTCCATATTTGGCTAAAATTTCTTTTTCCAATGAACCGGAATTCACCCCGATTCGGATGGGGATATTCCGGCGGCGGCACTCGTCGGCCACAGCTTTCACATGATCATCACTGCCGATGTTGCCAGGATTGATGCGGATTTTATCGATGCCCGCAGCAGCCGATTCCAACGCAAGCTTATAATCAAAATGAATATCCGCCACCAATGGAATGGAGACAGCTTCTTTAATGGCGGGGATTAGCGCCACTGCATCCCGGTTCGGAATGGCAGCACGGATGATCTGGCACCCAGCCTTTTCCAGCCGGACAGCCTGTGCCACACTTCCGGCAATGTCGGTAGAAGGTACATTCAGCATGGACTGAATGGTCACAGGGGCTGTGCCGCCGATGACAACCTTTCCCGCCATGACCTGTTTTGTCAAACGTCTTTCCATTTCCATTCCCTCCGATTTTTTAAAATTCCTATCCGCCAAGTCCCTGACCATTAAACAGTCGCACAATATCATTAAATGCCACCAGTACCATAATACCGATCAGGAAAATAAAACCAGCAGCATGCACCCAACCCTCATATTTGGGGTTAATGGGTTTGCGGCGAATTCCTTCAATAATCAGGAATACCAAACGGCCGCCATCCAGTGCCGGCAGAGGCAGCAGGTTGACGATACCCAAGTTGACGGTGATTACGACCATCATCAGCAAAATATTGTTCAGTGCTGCCCAGAAGCTAACTTCCAGACCAACAGCTGCCGCCTGCGTAATAGCTTGCGCCACACCCACGGGGCCTGCTACTTCATTCAGGCCAAAACGTCCGCTTACCAAACCGGCAAGACTGACCCACACCATTTTCACCATAGACCAGGTATCGGCAAAGGTCTTTTGGATCACACTGCCAAAACTGCGCTGGATGGGCTCCACGTAAAAGTCCATGGAAAGTACCTGCTGGCCGTTTTGCTCCACGGTATTGAACTTTACATCATCAAACGTAATGCGTTCGCCGTCGCGGTCTACTGCAATATCCACAGAAGCAGGATCTGCCAGGCCCAGCGCAAACGTCAGGTCGCGTTCACCGTTAATGGAATAGCCATCGATCGAGACAAATCGGTCGCCCACTTCCAGTCCGGCAGCCTGTAAAGCAGAATTATCTACAAATTTGGAAATGGTAGTGCTGGCATAAGTAGGCTGCTGCACTACAATAATGGCCATAAGCAACAGACCCAACACGAGATTCATAAACGCACCGGCAGCCACCACAATAAACCGCTTCCAAACAGGTTTGTTGCCAAAAGCACGCTCGTCATCGCTTTCTTCGTCTTCGCCTTCCATGGCACAGAAACCGCCGATAGGAAATAACCTCAGGGCATAGGTGGTCTCACCCCGTTGAAAGCGGAAAAGTGTGGGCCCCATACCCAGTGCGAACTCATTGACACGGATGCCCGAAAGCTTTGCCGTGGCAAAATGACCCAGCTCATGGAGAAAAATAATCAGTCCAAAGAGCAATACCGCAATGATACCCAGTAAAATGTTGATGAGAATAGGAAACACCTCATTTCAAAAAAGAAAATTGCAGATTGTGACTTTACACAGTCTTTAGGAACTTAGTGGATTTGTCAGCAAGTCAGCATTTACTGCGGACAAATTCCCTCGCCGCTGCATCTGCTTCCAAAATGGCTTTCAGAGAATCGCAAGCTGCATCCTGCTGGCGCTCCATGGCTTCTGTCACGACATCGCCAATACCAAGGAACGAGAGCTTTCCGGCAAGGAACTGCTTGACAGCTTCCTCATTGGCTCCATTTGCCGCCGCAGGTGCAAGCCCACCTCTGTGCAGTGCCTTTTTGCATGCTGCCAAACACCGGAAAGCCTCTTCATCCGGCAGCGCAAAGTGCAGCGTGCCATAGTCTGCCAGAGACAGCCTCTTTACCGGAGACGGGGCACGCCCCGGCCAAGTAAGCGCATACTGAATCGGGACGCGCATATCCGGCACACCCAACTGTGCAATCACCGAATAATCGCAGTATTCAATCAGTGAATGCACTACACTTTCCCGATGCACTACCACGTCGATTTGATCGGCAGGCATCCCGAACAGCCAGGCAGCCTCGATGATTTCCAGCCCCTTGTTCATCATGGTAGCGGAATCGATAGTCACTTTTGCACCCATATCCCAGTTGGGATGGCGCAATGCCTGTTCTGGGGTTACATTCTCCAGTTCATCCCGAGTCTTGCCAAAGAAGGGGCCGCCGGAAGCTGTTAAAATCAATCGCGCCAGTGCTTTTCCATCCAAATCGGCTTCTTTGGGCGGTCTGCCCTGCAAACACTGGAAGATGGCAGAATGTTCACTATCTACCGGCAGAATCTTCACGCCTTTTTCCTTTGCCGCCTGCATCACCAACGCACCGCCTGCTACCAGCGTTTCCTTGTTAGCAAGGGCAATATCTTTTCCGGCATTGACAGCTTCCAACGTCGGGCGAAGGCCGATCATACCTACCACGGAATTGAGCACGATATCAGCGCTGGCAAGCGAAGCAGCTTCACAAAGTCCCTGCATTCCTGTACCAATGCGCACCGGGCAATCTGCTACAGCAATTTTCAAAGCTTTTGCCGCTTCTTCATCAAAGCACACAGCAAATTCTGGACAGAATTCGCGGATCTGCTCTTCCAAAAGGGTAGTATTGGAATGAGCTGCCAATGATACGACTTTTAATTCTTCCGGCAAGCCTCGCACAACATCCAAAGCTTGGGTTCCGATAGAACCGGTAGAACCTAAAATGGAAATCCTTTTCATGAGAATTCACCAACCTCACATTCGGTAGGAAAAACAAAATCCGGAATCTTCGAAAATAGAATGCCCGATTTTCACCGAATAACCGGATTCTGCTACAGTATAAAGTGTATGAAGGACCGCAGCGTAAACATGCGGTCCTGAAAAATTCCTTTTTTATAAAATAATTACGGGAATTACGGAAAGCAGAAGATAAACAAAAGGTGAGACAAAAATAACACTGTCAAAACGGTCAAGAATTCCACCGTGTCCAGGAATTACTTGGCCAAAATCTTTGATGTGACAGCTGCGTTTGATAAGCGAAAAACTCAGATCTCCCAACATGGAAGTCAATGAGCCACCTGCACCGATCAGTGCCAGCATCCAGTAACGCACCTGTACATCTCCCTGATAATAGCTCTCAAACACAAAACCTATGAGAAGAAGCAGCAAAATATTGACCACAAAACCGCCAATTGCCCCCTCTATGGTTTTCTTAGGGCTAATATTGGGACACAGTTTATGCTTTCCAAAAAAGCTTCCAACAAAATAAGCTCCAGCATCTGCTACCCAGGCAGCCGCAATCGTCACGATGACATAAAACATTTCGTGACCGCCGTTTTCAAGCGAACGAATACTCACCAATGTGCTGAGTCCCCATGGGATCAGAAGTGACATGCTGTAAATAACGCCCAGTTCCCGGAAACTGACCTCCTGATGGTGAAAAAGCAATCCGGTAAAAATCAAAAGCGTGTAGGCATAAAACGCCAGTTGAAAGTAAAAAAAGTCGGGACAAAACGGCAAAACCAACGCCATTGCCACGCTGGGCCATGCAAGAAAATGCCGCTGTTGGATTCCTAATGCTGCAATCAGTTCCCACACGCCAAAAACACTGACCAATGCAAGGACAATATTCAGCGCGTATGGAAATGAGCTGTTAAAAATAACAATCGCCGCTACAAAAGCAATCAGTGTAGCGCCGGAAATGATTCGCTGTTTCACAGTTTCATCACACCGCTTTCTGCTGTTTATCGATAGTAGTCTTTTATAGATCCCCTCCGATTTCGCAAACAAAAGCAGAAAGGATTATTTATAGATTATGCGGTTTTATACCCCGCCAAACCGCCGCTGCCGTCTGGAAAATTCATCGAGGGCATCTTCCAAATCCTGCGGCTTAAAGTCGGGCCATAAAATATCACAAATGATATACTCCGCATAGGCAGACTGCCACAACAGAAAATTAGAAACCCTCTGTTCCCCACTGGGACGGATGATCAGATCAGGGTCCGGCTGGCCGCCGGTATACAATTCATGGGAGATAGCTTCCTGCGTAATCTGTTCCGGGGTCATTTCTCCACGCTGAACCTTTTCTGCCAAAATTCGGGCAGCTCGTGTGATTTCGTCACGTCCCCCGTAATTCATAGCAATGTTCAGCACCATACCGGTACGATTTTTCGAAACCTCTTCGGTTTCATGGATTAACTCACGCAGTTCCTGCGGAAAAACCGATGTATCACCGATAAAGCGCACTTTAATATTTTCATCCAGAAAATCGCGAAGAGCTTCTTCCAGATATTGCCGGAAAAGTTTCATCAAAGCTGAAACCTCTTCATCAGGCCGCTTCCAGTTTTCGGTGGAAAATGCATACACGGTAAGGTATTCCAAACCGATAGAAGCGCAGTAGCGGGTGATGGTTTTGAAATTCGCAGCTCCCACTGTATGTCCGGCAGTTCGAGGGAGTCCCCGTTTTTTTGCCCAACGTCCATTGCCATCCATAATAATGCCAATATGGCGAGGCATAACGCGTTGTGCTGGCTGTGCTTTATCCTGTTTGCCAAAAATCACTATCGTCGCCCCCATCGTACAGATATGGAAAAGGAACAGCGTGTGCGGCTAAAAAGCCGCACGCACGCTGCCTTGTTTAAAAATCAGATTTCCATGATTTCCTTTTCTTTTTTGGCCTGAATTCCGTCAATTTCCTTGCAGAAACGGTCAGTCAGATCCTGTGTCTTCTTTTCTGCATGCTTCAGATCATCTTCGGTCAGCTCACCGTTTTTCTTCATTGCTTTTAGCTTATCAATTGCATCGCGGCGAATAGAACGGATAGCAACCTTGGAATCCTCTGCCATTTTGCTGATATCCTTAGCCAGTGCACGACGGCGCTCCTCGGTCAGCTGGGGAAAGATCAGACGGATGGTCTTTCCGTCGCTCTGGGGGTTCATGCCCAGGTCAGAAGTCTGGATAGCTTTTTCAATTGCACGGCACACAGAAGAATCCCAGGGCTGAATGGTCAGTACACGGGCTTCTGCCACAGAAATAGCAGCCAACTGATTGATCGCAGTCGGTGCGCCATAGTAATCCACCATGATTTTATCCAGCACAGCGGGATTTGCACGACCTGCGCGAATAGCAGCATAATCTGCCATAAGAACAGAAACGGATTTATTCATTTTATTTTCGGCTTTTGCCAATACCTCTTTCATCACAAACAACCTTTCCTCGTCAATATTTTTGTTGATAGGGTATCACTGTAACTCAGCTTAACAATCAGTCTGTTACCAGTGTGCCCACAGAGCCCTCTGTGACAGCACGGACAATATTCTGCGGGTCTTCTATGCTGAACACCAGAATTGGCAAACGATTGTCACGGCAGAGAGAAGCTGCAGTGCTATCCATTACCTGCAAGTTCTGATTCAACACTTCGCTGAAGGTCAGGGTATCGTATTTGACTGCATTCGGGTTCTTCTTGGGGTCGCTGTCATACACGCCATCTACCATGGTAGCCTTCATGATAATATCCGCGTCAATTTCAGCAGCACGCAGAGCCGCTGCCGTATCGGTAGAGAAGAAGGGGTTTCCGGTGCCGCATCCAAAGACGACGACTCTCCCCTTTTCCAAATGACGCACGGCGCGGTTACGAATGTACGGTTCGGCCAGCTGCTGCATACTGATAGCGGTTTGCACACGCACCTGCACCCCCAACTGCTCCAGACCATCGGCAACGCCCAAAGCATTGATGACGGTTGCCAGCATACCCATATGATCCGCGCGGGTACGATCCATATCGCCGCTGCTGCGGCCACGCCAGAAGTTGCCGCCGCCAACTACAATGCCAATTTCAACACCCATATCGGAAATTTCCTTAATCGGCTTGCAGATTTTAAGCACCGTATCAAAATCAATGCCATGCTTCTGGCTGCCTGCCAGAGATTCGCCGCTGAGTTTTAAAAGAATTCTTTTGTATTTCGGTTTCACAGATAAAACCTCCAGACTCATTTTCTTACATTTTACAATACCGGTAACATAAAGTAAAGCGTTTTACACGGTTTTCCTTAAAAGGAGAAATTTATTCCGATTTCATACACAAATTGGACACAACAAAACTGACGGCGAAAAAAGACGCCGCCAGTTTTGAACCATGTCGTTCGTTTTCTGACTCTACTGGAGACAATTTTTGCGCCAATTCATATGACAAATCAAAGAAACTCAATTTTTATCGGTATTGAATTTATATTTAGATCTATTAGAATTGAACAAAAATCACTTCGTGTAATTGTCGAAGTAGCCTTGGATATAGATAATGGGAGTACCCTTATCGCCGCTGCCAGAGGTCAGGTCAGCCAGAGAACCGATCAGATCAGTCAAGCGGCGAGGCGTAGTACCCTGAGAAACCATGCTGCCCTTCAGATCGTCATCCTTGTGCTTAATGTACTCGGAAATCGCAGCTTTCAGCTCGTCGCCCTTCAGGTCAGCAAAGTCATTATCTGCCAGATACTTCAGCTTAACCTCATTGGGAGTACCCACCAGACCAGCAGTGAAAGCAGGAGACACAACCGGGTCAGCCAGCTCCCAAATCTTACCCACCGGATCTTTGAAAGCGCCGTCGCCATAGACCATGACTTCCACATTCTTGCCGGTTTTCTCCAGCAGCTGTGCGTGCACATCATCTACAAATTCCTGGCAATTGCGGGGGAACAGCTTTACTGTGTCTTCGGTAGCTTTATTGGAGCCCAGCAGACCGTAATCGGCGTTAAAGCCACTGCCGTTAATGGAGGCGTTCATGATCTCATCAAGGCCATACACCTTTTCGGCGCCAGCAGCTTTCAGCAAGCGCTTGGTGCGGGCACGGGTATGGATATCGCAGCACAGTACACTCTTGGTATAATCCAGAATGGTCTTGCAGTTATTAGCCAGAATAACTTCTACCTCTGCACCGCAGTCGGTAATCAGCTGCTTATAGTATTCGATATAGTCCACGCCGGTGAAGGTGTGCTTCTGATAGCCGAAGAGCTCACGGAACTTCTCCTCGGTGAGCACATCGCTCCAGGGATTGATACCCTTTTCATCCAGCATATCCAGATCAACCAAGTGATTGCCCACTTCATCGGAAGGGTAGCTGAGCATCAAAACAATCTTCTTTGCTCCCTTAGCAATTCCGCGCAGGCAGATTGCAAAGCGATTGCGGCTGAGAATCGGGAAAATCACACCGATGGTGTCATCACCAAATTTGGCTTTAATATCAGCAGCAATAGCATCTACATGTGCATAGTTACCCTGTGCTCTGGCAACCACTGCTTCGGTAACAGCTACCACGTCGCGGTCCTGAATTTCAAATCCGGCACTCTGAGAAGCATCGAGCACAGATTTTACAACGATTTCACTGAGGTTATCACCCTCGCGGATAATGGGGGCTCTGACGCCTCTGGAAACGGTTCCTACCAATCTCTCCATAGTATCACGACTCCTAACCAGTATCATTTATGAAGGAATACAACCACCGGAAAACCGGTCCTGCATTACACTACCATGCCAAAACATTGTCAAAATGGATATATTTTCTTTTCCATTCAATATTATATCGAAAACTGTTCTGCAAGTAAAGCAATATTTCCAATTTTCGTGCATTATCGGAAAAAAATCTGCACAATTCCACATCTGTAAAGAAAATAGACTTCCTGGCTCTCACATAAAAACGGGCTTATCCGCAAAATCGGATAAGCCCGTTTTGACTGCAAAGTCTTTAGTCCCTACAGGGAAATTATTTCACCATGCTGGCGATTTCCTCAGCAAAGTTGTCGTTGCGCTTCTCCAGGCCTTCGCCTTTCTCAAAGCGAACAAAACCGGTGATAGCGATAGAACCGCCCAGCTCCTTAGCAACCTTCTCAGT
Organism: uncultured Clostridia bacterium; assembly: GCA_946484175.1. GTDB lineage: Bacteria > Bacillota > Clostridia > Oscillospirales > Acutalibacteraceae > Heritagella_A. The sequence goes on along the minus strand of CAMLSX010000009.1, from coordinate 15,599 downwards.
GTACTTAGCAACGCTCAGGTCAGGATCTTTAACGAACTCCTGGTTCACCAGGCAGTTCTCCTTGTAATACTTGCCGATACGGCCGACAACCATCTTCTCCTTGATAGCGTCAGGCTTGTTAGCATTCTTGGGATCGTTTGCGATCTGAGCCAGCAGAATCTCTTTCTCATGATCGATAACCTCAGCAGGCACGGAAGCCTCATCCAGATAGCTGGGGTTAGCAGCTGCAACCTGCATAGCGATATCCTTTGCATACTCTGCAAAGCCAGCTTTGTCAGCAGCGTCGGTGTCAAAGTTCACGAGAACGCCAATACGGCCGCCTGCATGGATGTAAGCAGCAACATGGCCCTCGAAACGAGCAAAACGGCGAACCTTAATGTTCTCGCCGATGACCAGAATCTTCTCCTTCAGCAGAGCGTCCACAGTCAGCTCGGAGCCCTCAGCCTTGCAAGCCAGCAGAGCCTCTACGTCAGCGGGATTCTGAGCGATAACGGTATCAGCGCAAACCTTAACAAAGTTCTGGAACTCAGCGTTCTTAGCAACGAAGTCGGTCTCAGCGTTGACTTCGATCACAACACCTACGGTACCCTCGGCATTTACAGTAGCGAAAGCAACACCCTCAGCAGCAATACGGTCAGCCTTCTTAACAGCAGCAGCCAGACCCTTTTCACGCAGGAAATCGAGAGCGGCGTCCATGTCGCCGTTGGAAGCGGTCAGTGCCTTCTTGCAGTCCATCATGCCGCAGCCGGTCTTCTCACGGAGAGCTGCAACGTCTTTTGCGGTAAAAGCCATTTGAAATTCCTCCAATTCACTTAATCAGGAGCATCTGCTCCGAAAGTTTTTATCTGAAAAATGCCCGTCTGAACTTGGTACAGGCGGGCATAGGTCCAATCAGACTTCTGAAATTATTCAGCGGTCTCCTCGGTTTCTTCTACCTTCTCTTCTGCAGCAGCAGCGCCCATACGGCCCTCGCGGCCTTCGATGATAGCGTTAGCCATAGTAGCAGAGATCAGCTTGACAGCGCGGATAGCGTCGTCGTTGCCGGGGATGACGTAATCGATCTCGTCGGGATCGCAGTTGGTATCAACGATAGCAACGATCGGGATACCCAGCTTCTGAGCCTCGGAAACAGCGATTCTCTCTTTGCGGGGGTCAACGATGAACAGAGCGCCGGGGAGCTGCTTCATGTCCTTAATGCCGCCCAGGAACTTTTCGAGCTTCTCGATTTCCAAGTTCAGCTTCACAACTTCCTTCTTGGGCAGCAAATCAAAGGTGCCGTCCTCTTCCATGGTGCGCAGCTGACGCAGACGGTCGATTCTGCGGCGGATGGTGCGGAAGTTGGTGAGCATACCGCCCAGCCAACGAGCGTTTACATAGAAAGCCTCAGCGCGGACAGCTTCGTCCTTCACGGACTCCTGAGCCTGCTTCTTGGTGCCAACGAACAGCACAGACTTGCCCTCGGTGGAGATGTCACGAACAAAGTTGTAAGCCTCTTCCAGCTTCTTCACGGTCTTCTGCAGGTCAATAATGTAGATACCATTGCGCTCGGTGAAGATGTACTGAGCCATCTTGGGGTTCCATCTTCTGGTCTGGTGACCGAAGTGTACGCCGGCCTCCAAAAGCTGTTTCATAGATACGACTGCCATTTGAAAAATCCTCCTTGGTTTTTCCTCCGCCGCAGTACTTTCAAGCGGAAAACTCTTCATAACAGAAAAGCACCATCGCCTGTCAAGCCGTGCAGCGTGTGTTTTTGCCATAAATTTTTTCAGATAAAAATATCCGGCGTGAGCGGCACATTCTCACGCCGGAATATTATACCACAAGAATTCCCTGAAATGCAAGGGCTTTTTCTCGATTTTCGCTTTTTTCTTCTTTCTGCCAAAGCAGCCGTCTGCCAACAGTAAAAATTTGACTTGCCTGTCATTTTTCGCACGTGCAGCCACTTTTTCAGTTAGAAAAATCTGTATTTACCGGCGTACCGGGACGCCTCGTTCTTCCAGATATTTTTTCAATTCGGGAATGGAGATTTCTCCGAAATGGAACAAAGAGGCTGCCAGTACGGCATCCGCTTTTCCTTGTGTAAAGGCATCGTAAAAGTGTTCCAATTTGCCAGCACCACCAGAAGCGATTACGGGAATCCCCACACGTTCAGACACGGCACGGGTCAGCTCAAGATCATAGCCGTTTTTCACACCATCACAGTCCATACTGGTGAGCAGAATTTCTCCCGCGCCCAATTTTTCCGCCTCCACTGCCCATTGCAGCGCATCTTTTCCGGTATCCACACGACCGCCGTTAAGGTAAACCGTCCAGGTACCCTGCGGCGTGCGTTTGGCGTCAATGGCACACACCACGCACTGGCTGCCGAATTTATAGGCTGCTTCCTGAATAAGCTGCGGATTTTTCAGGGCTGCAGAGTTGACAGACACTTTGTCTGCACCGGCACGCAGCAGCATGGTAAAATCCTCCACTGTGCGGATGCCGCCTCCTACCGTAAACGGGATGAAAATACGCGAAGCCACCCGCTCGACCAGCTGAATCATAATGCCTCTCGCCTGTGCGGAAGCAGTGATATCCAGCAACACCAGTTCATCTGCACCGCTGGCATCATAAGCAATGGCGGCTTCTACAGGGTCACCTGCGTCACGCAGATTGACAAAGTTGGTTCCCTTCACAACCCGTCCGTTGTTCAAGTCCAGACAGGGAATAATTCTTTTTGCATACATAATGGTGTCCTCCGAACTCTGTTTTGTCTGATTCTTTCCTGCCTGTTATTTTTCCCGTCGGCCTTCTCCAGGCACTAGGGCGGCGAAATTCCGCAGCATTTGCAGACCGTCTGCACCACTTTTTTCCGGGTGGAACTGACAGGCAAACAGGCTTCCCTTTTGAACTGCTGCATGAATTGTTACGCCATATTCGGCAGTAGCAGCAACGATATGAGGATCATCTGCTTTCAAATAATAAGAATGGACAAAATAGACATACGGATGGTCGCCCAATCCCTGTGTCATCAGGCGGCAATTCCCGTGCAAATCAAGGGAATTCCAGCCAATATGCGGGATTTTAAGTCCCGGAGCATCCGGAATCCGCAAAACCTTTCCTTTTAAAATTCCAAGGCCCTCTACTCCCGGAGATTCCTCACTGGAATCAAACAAAAGCTGAAGTCCCAGACAAATCCCTAAAAACGGCTTTCCAGTGCGAATAAATTCCCGAATAGGCTCTACAAATCCCCGTGCACGCAGAGAATCCATGGCATCTCCAAATGACCCTACGCCCGGCAGGACGGCGGCATCTGCTTTTTTCAGCTTTTCCGGGTCATTAATTACCCGCACTTTGCATCCAATAAATTCGAATGCCTTTATTACACTTTGCAAATTCCCTGCGCCATAATCAATTACCGCTATCAACTGTCACCCATTCCCTTCTGTGCACTTTATTGCATTACACTGGTATACTAGAAAAGTTATATTTTGATTATAACAAATTTCTCTAAAAATGGCAATACAGGGAACAAAAAATCTCTATTTCTGGTGCAGCAGTCAATTCTCCCAATCACGGCAGCGGCTGACAGCCTTATGCCAGGTATCCAGCAGCACCTGCTGAGCCGTATTTTGGGGCTCATATATTTTACTGGTCTTCCAAATAGCGGAAAGCTCTTCGATGGAATTCCATACCCCAACTGCCAACCCCGCCAGCATGGCTGCACCCAGCGCGGTCGTTTCCAGGCAGGCCGGGCGATACACAGGACACCCCAGCAAATCACACTGGAACTGCATAAGGAACCGGCTGCGGCTGGCGCCGCCGTCTACCCGCAGTTGGGGAATCTTTATACCGGCATCCTCTTCCATGGCGTGGAACAAATCCCAGCTTTCAAACGCAATGCTCTCCAATACAGCCCGTGCCAGGTGAGCATCGGTTGCACCGCGCGTCAGGCCCAGCACTGCTCCCCTCGCATACATATCCCAATACGGTGCGCCCAAACCGGTAAAGGCCGGCACAAAATACACACCGCCGTTATCCTGCACACTTTCTGCTAAACGGTCAGCATCTGCGGGCTTTTGGATCAGCTTCAAACCATCACGCAGCCAGTTGATGGCGCTTCCGGCATTAAACGCGCTGCCCTCCAGCGCATAGGTAACTTTTCCCCCTACACTCCATCCGATGGTCGTGAGCAGCCCATTTTTCGACTTCACAGGTGTTTCTCCGGTATTCATCAAAACGAAACAGCCCGTGCCGTATGTATTTTTGGTCATGCCCTTTTCAAAGCAGCACTGGCCAAACAGTGCTGCATGCTGGTCGCCTGCGACTCCGGCAATGGGAATTTCGCGCCCCAGCACAGAAGCATGGCACATTCCCACCACGCCGCTGGATTCTACGACCTTTGGCAGTGCAGATTCCGGAATTTCCAGTCTTTCAAGCAATTTTTTATCCCATTGCAGCGTATGAATATCAAAAAGCATGGTTCGGCAGGCATTGGTCACATCGGTGACGAAGCTTTCGCCTTCGGTAAGGGAATAAATCAGCCAACTGTCCACCGTACCAAAGCGCAGTCTTCCCTGCTTGGCCAGCTGACGGGCTTCGGGCACATTGTCAAGAATCCACTTCATCTTGGTTCCGGCAAAATAAGCATCGATAATCAGGCCGGTCTTCTCACGGATATACGGCTCCCAGCCCTCAGCTTTCAGCTGTTCACAGAGCTCGGCGGTGCGGCGGCACTGCCAGACAATCGCGTTGCAGATGGGAATTCCGGTTTTCGCATCCCAGGCTACCGTGGTTTCACGCTGGTTGGTGATTCCGATTGCGGCGATCTCCTCCACAGAGATTTCTGCGCGGTTCATGGCATCCCGAATGGCAAACAGCTGACTTTCCAGAATCTGCACCGGATTATGCTCCACATAGCCCGGCTGCGGGTAGATCTGCGGGAATTCCTTCTGCCCTTCGGCGACAATCTCGCCATAGCAGTTGAACAGGATGGCTCGGGAACTGGTGGTTCCCTGGTCAAGCGCCAAAATATACTGTCCGATTTTCATAACAACATTCCTCCATTTTTATGACGGCTTTTTCTGAGAAAACCGCTGTACTAATTGACACAAGTTCCAAAAAAGTGTAAAATATTAAGGTTAGACATTCTTTTATATTTCTTAGAAAAAAGGAGCGTTTTCCCTATGGATTTCATCTCTCTGGCCGGTATTGCAGTAGGGCTTTCCATGGACGCCTTTGCTGTCAGTGTCACCAACGGCGCTGTTACCAAAAAAGTGACTCTCCCCTTTGCCCTTCGCATGGCCGCCTGTTTTGGACTGTTCCAGGCATTTATGCCCTTTGTTGGCTGGCTGATTGGTACAGCCGGTGCAGGCTTCATTTCCAGTATCGACCACTGGATTGCACTGATTCTGCTGGCTGTCATCGGCGGACAGATGCTTCGGGAAGCGTTCTCTCACGATGAGGATAGCTGTCAGCCTGCCAGCCGTGAGGCTATCAGCCTGAAAATGCTGTTCGCCATGGCTGTTGCTACCAGCATTGACGCACTCGCTACCGGTATCATTCTGCCCGGCGCAGTAGGAGCCAACAGCGTTCCACTGATGCTGCTTTCGGTGGGAATTATCGGTGCGATTACTTTTGCAGTGTGCACCGCCGGAGTATTCATTGGCAAAAAATTCGGATGTCTGCTTTCCTCTAAAGCGGAGCTGGCCGGCGGTATTGTGCTCATCGCTATTGGTATTAAAATTTTTGTAGATCACATGTTCCTCTCCGCAGGTTGATTATTCAGATTGATTGTACCATATTCTTTTGGAAATTTGAACCTTTTTATTTAAAATAACATATCAGTTAAGGGGGGGCGCGCCTGAGTGTGCGCTCCCTGCTTTTTATCAGAGATAACAGAAATAATTTAAGCAGGTATTCAGGAACAGAGAAAGCATGATTTATATAAGTTTGCGGCGAATCGAAACACTTTCGCTTTGCAGATTGTAAAAGAGAGGGATTTTATGCAGCGAGAAGAATGGATACACCTGGCAATGTTGGCCAAACTGTCCACTGGAGAAGAAGAATTGGAGACAGTTTTACCGCGCCTGAATGAAATGGCTCGCTTTTTTGATCAGGTTCAAGCAGCTTCTGTCACGGTGGAAGAAGATGAAACCTCAACCGCACAGCTGCGTGACGACGAGGTACAAATTTCGCTTCCACAAGTTGGAGCACTGAACGGGACAGGCCGGGATGGATTCTTCCTGTTTGAAACAAAAGGGGGAAAAGCACAATGAGCGTCATCCGTTGCCTGCACAGCCTGATGCAGAATCGAAAAATTTCTCCACAGGAACTGACGGAGCATTTCCTGAAAATGGTACTGGAGGAGAATCCCCGCCTGAATGCCTGCATTACCATTGCAGACAAAACTTCACGAAAGCAGGCCGAAGAGGCTGCCAAAAGGTTTGAAAAGGGCAGCGATACGCAGTTCACCGGGCTGCCGGTATTGCTCAAGGATAACCTGTGCGTGCAGGGGCTGCCCGCCACCTGTGCATCCCGCATGCTGGCGGATTTTGTCCCAGTGTATGATGCCGCCGTGTGGGAACAGCTGCATGCTAACGGCGCAGTGCTGCTGGGTAAAACCAATATGGATGAGTTCGCCATGGGGTCTTCTTCAGAAACTTCTTTTTTCGGGCCGGTGCGCAATCCCCGCAATGAAGCGCTTTCCCCAGGTGGTTCTTCGGGCGGTTCGGCAGCGGCAGTGGCTGGTGGACTGGCTGTGTGTGCGCTGGGCTCAGATACTGGCGGTTCTGTGCGGCAGCCTGCGGCCTTGTGTGGTATTACCGGATTGAAGCCCACCTACGGTGCCGTTTCCCGGTGGGGGTTGATCGCCTATGCTTCCAGCCTCGATCAGATTGGCCCCATAGCGCTCTGTGCCGAAGACGCAGCGTTCCTGTTGGATGGGATTTCCACCAAAGACCCCCGTGACGATACCAGCCGCGGCCTTGCACCGACTGCCTCTTTGCTGCGGGAGCCGGTTACGGGAAAGCGCGCGGCCATTGTGCGGGAAATGATGGAGGGCGTGTCCCTGCCGGTACAAAAAGCGATAGAGGATACGGTACGCCGCTTGCATTCCCTTGGCATTTCCGTGACGGAGGTTTCTGTTCCGGCGCTTCGCTACACGGCTTCCGCATACTATATCATCGCTTGCGCAGAGGCTTCTTCCAACCTCGCGCGATATGATGGCCTGCGATATGGGCATCGCAGCAAGAATCCCGCCGCAAGCTTTCACGAATTTGTGTGCCGCAACCGTCAGGAGGGCTTTGGTGAAGAAGTTCGCCGCCGGATTGTGATGGGTACTTATGTGCTTTCGGCAGGGCATCACGAGCAATACTATCAAAAAGCCCGGCGGATACAGGCACTCCTGCGGCGTGAGCTGCTGGCAGCACTGGAACAGGCGGATATTTTGCTGTCACCGGTATGCCCGGTGCCGGATATTCCTGCTGGAAAAACACTTGCCGACCCGGTGTCCGTATACCAGACCGACCTGTGCACGGTTGCCGCGAACCTCTCAGGGCTTCCGGCACTCAGTACACCCTCTGCCATCTGGGAGAATGGTCATCCGGTAGGTATACAGTTGATGGCGCGGCCATTTGCTGACGGTGACTTATTGCAAACCGCTTATTGGCTGGAAAGCACCGGCACACGGCCGCCCTATCCGAAAAGCATCCAGGTATTGATGGATGGAAAGGAGGAATTCTGATGGAATATGAGCTGGTCTGCGGGCTGGAAACACATATTGAACTTTCCACCAAAACAAAGGTATTCTGCGGCTGTTCCACTGCTTTCGGCGGAGAACCGAATACCCACTGCTGCCCTGTTTGTCTGGGACTTCCGGGAAGTCTGCCAAAACTGAACCGTCAGGCGGTGGAATATACCATATTGGCCGGGCTGGCGCTGGGGTGCGAGATCTCCCCCATCTCTCACATGGACCGGAAAAATTACTGTTATCCCGACCTGCCCAAAGCGTACCAGATTTCACAGTACGATACTCCTTTGTGTCATGACGGAGAGGTAAAGCTCTCTAATGGGCGGGTAATTCGCATTGAACGTATCCATTTGGAGGAGGATGCAGGTAAACTGATACATGAATCGGGGCGCACACTGGTAGATTATAACCGTTGCGGCGTACCGCTCATCGAGATCGTCACAAAGCCGGATTTCCGTTCAGTGGAAGAAGCACGGGAATATCTGGAACTGATGCAATTGACCATGCGCTATCTGGGTATTTCCGATTGTAAAATGCAGGAAGGCTCCCTGCGCAGCGACGTGAATATTTCCCTTCGTCCCAAAGGCAGCGAACAATTGGGAATCCGTACCGAAATTAAAAACATGAACTCCTTTACCTTTATGGAGCGTGCAATTGCATACGAGATCCGGCGACAGGCCGCCATTCTGGATGCCGGGCAGTGTGTGCAGCAGGAGACACTGCGCTTTTTGCCGGAAGAGAACCGCACCGAGCCCATGCGCAGCAAAGAGGACGCACAGGATTACCGGTTTTTCCCAGAGCCCGATTTGTGCGCCGTGATGGTTCCCGCAGGGGAAATCGAACGTCTGCGCGCAAAGCTGCCCGAGCTGCCACAGGCAAAACAAAACCGGTACCAACAGCAGTTCGGACTTTCGGAAGAAGAAGCCCGGCTGCTGACGCGGTACCGGAAGATTGCGGAGTATTTTGAAGCAGTGATTTCGCATATCCAAACGCCGAAAAATGCCGCCAACTGTATTCTGGGGCAAATTTTCCGCCGCTTAAAGACAGAGGATGACAAAGAGCGGGCAGAAATCCCAGTTTCGCCGGATGCGCTGGCAGAACTGATCGGCCTGCTGGAGTCGAAAAAACTGCGCATTGATTTGCTTAAAAAAACACTCGAAACTATGCTGGACACGGGCAAAGGGTGCATGGAGCTGCTTTCACAGGAAGATTTAGCAGGCATTTCGCCGGAACAATTGGAATCGCTGTGCCGTCAGGCGATAGATGAAAACCCGAAAGCCGTACAGGATTTTCGTTCCGGCAAAGAAAAAGCGCTCAAAGCCCTGCTGGGCGCTGTGATGCGGCAGTGCCGAGGCCGCGCAGATGCTGCCGAAACCGAGAAGTTTTTGCGGAAGATGCTGTAACTCACAATTCCTGAAACCGCTCGCCGAGGGTGTTCCGGCACCATTCCCGAAAAGATTTTTGTTCTTTTTTTCGAAACGAAAGGACGAATTCTCCACCGTTCCCTGTTGCCGAAACAATAAAATACCGGTTACCCAAAGTAATTGTTTCCTGGATTTTGAAAATTTCCCCCTGTTCACATCTGAACAGGGTTTTTTTCATCCACCAGGAAGAAAGAAGAAAAGTCTGGCTGTCCACCAATATCCGGCAAGGGCGTTTATGTGTATACATTCCATATAATTTTTCTGTAGAAAAACAGATGCATTTCCATCCCATAGGGAGCCTCCTTTTACAACTGGACAGGCACACTGCATCCATATTACGTCAGGATACAAACGGTGATTCTATCTCACTTCTTTCCTGCTGAATAATAATTTTATACTCTTTTTTCTTCTTTTGGGGGCACGACATACGGCCAGTCAAAACAGCCGAGCTGACGTGCGGCACGTTCCCAAAGTTCTTCGTCTTCTACAGAACCGCCTTCTTTTCGAACCCACTGTCCAACCAGCGATACGCTTTTATAAGAATAATTACGCCCTGTAAGCAATGTATAACAAATCGCTCTGCTCCACATACCGCCGCGCTCCAGCAAGCCGCTTTCTTCAAATTCCCGCAGCACACGGCCAGTATCATAAACAGCGCCCCTGATTTCAGGATGCCAGCGCCCATCCCGATATTCCAGTATTGCATACCGGGCCCGGGTCTGGCCGTCCACAGAAACGCCCACCGAACCAACATTCACAAGCAGCTTTCCTTTGTCGCTATACTCATACGGGATATGTGTATGACCGTACAACAAAAGAGGCTCTTTGATTCCGGCTAAAATCTCGCCTGGCCGTTTCCGATAGAGCATGTCCGGCTTTGTCTGATGAATGGCTCCATGACAAAGCAAAAACGGCGCGGCTGCTCTCGGTCGGATGTGTGCAGAAACCGGCAGCGATTCAAACCAGTCCAAGTCCCGCTCTGTAAGGTTCTCATATGTATACAGGAGAGAACCATAACGGGAACCATCTTTCCAGCCCGTGGCCCCCTCTTTGCGGTATTGAATCAGGTACTCCTCCCGATTGCCGCAAATACACCAACACGCCCAGTTTTCCCGGATTTGACGCACCAGTTCCATGGTCTTCTGCGGATAGGGGCAGTCGGAAACATAGTCACCCAAAAGCGCAACTGCATCCACTTTTTCCTGGGAAATTTCTTTCAAACACGCTTCCAATGCAATATGATTGCTGTGAATATCCGCCAGTACTGCGATTTTCATACACACCCTCCTTCTACCCTACTAAATGAAAAATACTCCGGCTTCCGGAATACAGGTTCCGTGAAAGCCGGAGTGTTATTTGCAGCCTTGAATCAGCGGCTGAACTCTGCCAGCTCCAGAGTGGGATTATGCTCCTCTGCCCAACGAATACTCCACTCGTTGGCAAACAGCAGCAGATAACGTCCCTTCATATCCTGCACCTTTCGGGTGTCTGAAGTCAGGTTCAGGGACTTGAGCTCGATTTCCTCATTTTCAATCCACCGAATATACTGATACGGCAGGTTCTCCATGCGGATTTCGACATTATATTCGTTTTCCATGCGGTATTTGAACACGTCAAATTGCAGTGTACCCACTACGCCAACAATGACTTCCTCCATACCGCTGTTGATGTCCTGAAAAATCTGGATAGCACCTTCCTGCGCGATCTGGGTGGTACCCTTCACAAACTGCTTGCGCTTCATGGTGTCTTTCTGGTGGACACGGCAGAACAATTCAGGTGCAAAAGTAGGGATTCCCTCAAATTTTGCCTTCATGCCGGGAGAACAAACTGTGTCGCCAATGGAGAAGATACCCGGGTCGAATATACCGATAATATCGCCGGCATAAGCTTCGTCAATAATTTCGCGGCTTTGAGCCATCATTTGCTGGGGCTGAGAAAGCTTCATTTTCCGGCCGCCCTGCACATGCTGGACCTCCATGCCCTTTTCGAATTTGCCGGAGCAGATTCTCATAAAGGCGATACGGTCACGATGAGCCTTGTTCATGTTAGCCTGAATTTTAAACACAAAAGCAGAAAATCCTGCATCAAAAGGATCTACTACTCCGCTTTCTGTTTTACGGGGCAGGGGCGAACTGGTCAGCTTCAAAAAGCTTTCTAGGAAAGGCTCAACACCGAAATTGGTAAGAGCGGAGCCAAAGAACACCGGGGAAAGCTTTCCGTGGCGCACCTGCTCAAGGTCAAATTCATACCCTGCACCGTCCAGCAGCTCCACGTCGTCCTGCAAAGTCTGATACAGATCTTCTCCCAGACGCTCTTTCATGGAAGCGTCATCCAGAGCAGCCTCGGTGGCTTCCACTTCGCGCTGGCCGTTGTTGGCGGTAAAAGCCAGAATTTCTTTCTTTTCCCGGTCGTACACACCCTTAAACTCTTTGCCGCATCCGATGGGCCAGTTCATGGGGTAAGTTTTGATGCCCAGTTCATACTCGATTTCGTCCAACAGGTCATAAGGGTTGCGGGCTTCGCGATCCATCTTGTTGATAAAGGTAAAGATCGGGATATCACGCAGCAAGCAGACCTTAAAGAGCTTGCGGGTCTGCGCCTCAACGCCCTTAGAAGCATCAATCACCATGACAGCGGAGTCAGCCGCCATCAGGGTACGATAGGTGTCCTCGGAAAAGTCCTGGTGGCCGGGGGTATCCAGAATATTGATGCAGAAGCCATCATACTGGAACTGCATAACAGAAGAAGTAACAGAAATACCACGCTGTTTTTCGATTTCCATCCAGTCGGAAACCGCATGACGGCTATTCTTTTTACCCTTAACCGCGCCGGCCAATGTGATGGCGCCGCCGTACAGCAGGAATTTTTCGGTCAAGGTGGTTTTACCCGCATCGGGGTGAGAGATAATCGCAAACGTGCGTCTCCGGTTAATTTCATTTTGCATCGCAGGCGTCAGAGCCAAGGGGATTCCTCCATCCGTATCGTAATAAAATCATAGTTTACATACAACTGAATATTATACCATGGTTTTCGGACTTTTTCCAGTAAAACCGGGATGTTTTGCAGATTCTTCAAAGAAAAAGCCCGTTTTTCCAAAAAGGAAACGGGCTTTTGTAAGTTTTATTCTTTGCCATCCCAGCAATAGGTGCACAGCTTGCAGCGGTCAATCCCCACAGACTCGATCAGGTCATCAAGACGGTGATACCGCAAAGAAGTGAAGTGAAGCTTCTGGCGGATTCTCTCCAGCATCTCCTTATACTCGGAACTCTCCGGATCGGCATAAGGGGTGAGGTCAATATCCTCGCTGCCGGTCATTTCTTTGATCACACGGCGGGTAATCAAGTCCATTTCAGAAGTGGAACGGGAGAAGTTCAGATATTTACAGCCATACAGCAACGGCGGGCAGGCCGGACGCACATGGACTTCCTTTGCGCCGCTGTTGTACAGGAACTGGGTGGTTTCGCCCAGCTGGGTGCCGCGGACAATGGAGTCGTCAATCAGCAGCAGGCTCTTGTTTTCAATGAGCTCATGAACGGGGATCAGCTTCATTTTTGCGATCAGATCCCGGCGGCTCTGTACGGTGGGCATAAAGGAGCGGGGCCAGGTAGGAGTGTATTTGATAAAGGGACGGGAGAAGGGGATGCCGGAAGCGTTGGAATAGCCGACTGCATGGGCAATACCGGAATCAGGCACACCTGCCACGGTGTCAGGACGCGCGTCATCCCGTTTGGCCAGCAAAGCACCGCAGGTATAACGCATCTGCTCTACGCTTACGCCTTCATAGGAGGAAGACGGGTAGCCGTAATAAACCCACAGGAAGGTACAGATCTTCATATCTTTGCCGGGCTGTACCAGTGTTACTACGCCTTCGGGGGTAATCATGGCGATTTCACCGGGACCCAGATCCTTTTCGTGGGTGTATTCCAGGTTCAGATAGGCAAAGCTTTCAAAAGAAACGCAGTAGCTGCCGTCCTTTTTACCTACAGAAACCGGGGTGCGTCCCATCTTGTCACGGGCAGCCAGAATTCCCTTGGGGGTCAGGAGCAGCATGGTCATGGAGCCGTCGATGATTTCCTGTGCATACTGAATACCTTCAATCAGGTTGTCCTTCTGGTTGATAATGGCGGCGACCAGCTCAGTGGCGTTGATATCTCCGCCGCTCATCTCCAGAAAATGGGCATGTCCGGTGGTGAAGATCTGTTTGACAATCTCATCCAGATTGTTGATCTTTCCCACGGTAGAAATGGCATAGGTGCCGTGATGAGAGCGGACAATCAAAGGCTGCGGCTCATAATCAGAAATACAGCCGATGCCCAGATTGCCGTGCATTTCGCTGAAGTCCTTGTCGAACTTGGTGCGGAAGGGGGCATTCTCGATATTATGTATCGCCCGGTTGAAGCCCTCTTCCCTGCTGTACACTGCCAATCCAGCCCGGCGGGTTCCCAGATGGGAATGATAGTCGGTGCCAAAGAACAGGTCAAACATGCAGTCGTTTTTCGAAGCTACTCCAAAGTATCCGCTCATAGATTCCTCCGTTTTCGTCCCGGCCGGTTTTCACCGGCCCTTGTGTTTCTTTTCTTTCTATATATAAACAGCAAAAAGCCGTTTATCAGCATGGAATGTAACAAGAAGTTTGGCGCTTGATTCTAACATAATATTTATCTGAATCTTCGTGGTGGATTGTTCCGCCGTTTTTCAGCATTACACGCAAAGAAGCAGGGTTATCTTTGTTAACAAACAAATAAACTTCCTCTTCGGGAACGATTTCTGCGGCCTTTTGCAGAAGAAGGCGGAGTCCGGTTGTGGCATAGCCTTTTCCCCGAAATCCTTCCCGGATGCTGTAGCCGATATGCCCAGCGCCGTTTACCAAAGAGGGACAAAGGTAATGGCGCAGCCGGAACCACCCTACAATGATATCATCATCCCAAAGCAGGTAGTGGGTCTGCGGTACATATCCTTCCGGCAAATTCATTCCCTGCCCCTGACAAATCAGCGGCTGCAAAACGGCTGTCTCAAAGTTTTCGCGTGGAGCATCATAAAAGTCGTTTATAAAACCATTTTCATCTGCGGGTACAGAAACAATATATTGATATTCTTTTTCTGCATCCTGCAAATTGATTTCTTTCAAAAAAATCATATCAGGATTTCTCCTCATACCGCTTCACAATCAAATTGGCACACTTATAAATGTCGCCGCCGCCAAGAGTCAGAATCAAATCACCCGGCTTTGCTTTTTCCATCACATAGTCCGCAATCTTTTCAAAAGAATCGAACCAGCAGCTGCCCGGCACCTTGGCCGCCAAATCGCTGGTGTGGATGCCGTAGATGTTCTCTTCCCGAACCGGCAGGATTTCGGTCATCACCACATGGTCAGGGATGGAGAGCGCCTTTGCAAAATCGTCCAGCAGCAGATAGGTTCGGGAGAAGGTGTGGGGCTGGAACACTGCCCAAACCTCATGGAATCCCATGTTCATGGCAGCATTCAAAGTAGCGGTCAGCTCAGTGGGATGGTGGGCAAAATCATCGGCAACTGTTACGCCGTCAAACTGACCCAGCACCTCAAAGCGGCGATGTACGCCGGTGAAGGCGTGAAGACCCTTGGCGATTTCTTCTGCCGGTACGCCCATCTGGTCGGCCACTGCCGCAGCAGCCAGCGCATTGAAAATATTATGACGGCCGGGCACTGAAAGCTCAATACGGCACAGGGGCTGGCCCTTCTTCATTAGGGTAAATTCTTCCCGTGCGCCCTTGGTGTCGGCGATTTCGGCAGCGGAATAGTCGTTTTTGCTGTCAAAACCGAAGGTGACCACCTGTGCATGGGTCAGACCTTCCACTGCTTTCAGACTGTTTGCGTCGTCGCCGTTGACGATTAACAGGCGGCTGGTCTGGCAAGCAAACTGCCGGAATGATTTGATGATGTTTTCCAGGGTTTTAAAGTAGTCCAGATGGTCAGCGTCCACATTCAAAATGACAGACACTGCCGGATGCAGCTCCAGGAAAGTATCTACATACTCGCAGGCTTCACAGACCATAATGTCTGATTTGCCCGCCCGGCCATTGGTGCCGATAAAGGGAAGCTTGCCACCGATGACAGCGCTGGGGTCGCGGCCTGCACTCACCAGCAGCTGAGTAATCATGCCGGTGGTAGTGGTTTTGCCGTGAGTACCGGAAACAGCGATAGAATCCGCATACCGGCCGGTCACCATTCCCAACAGCACGGAACGCTCCACAGTGGGAATGTTCTGTTCGCGGGCAGCCACCAGCTCGGGGTTGTCCTGCTTGACGGCGGCAGTATAAACCACCAGCTCTGCTCCCTGAATGTTTTCGGCTTTATGCCCCATATGCACGGGAATTCCATAGCCGCGCACACGCTCCAGTGTATCGGATTCACTCATGTCGGAGCCGGTAATGACAAAACCCCTGTGGAAAAGGATTTCCGCAAGGGG